>FR895517.1 GCA_000434435.1 Firmicutes bacterium CAG:475 | reverse complement strand
GAGCGTCGCGCTTTGCGCAAGCGACTTCACAAATGCGGCAAGCGAAAAAGATTTCGCTTTCCAAATAGAAAAGAAGATCAAATTGGGGTTTTGATATAGGAGGAAGTCATTATGGCAGTAACGTTGAAACAAAAGCGACTTGCAAAAGACGTCTTCAAATCGCTTTGCGAATTGTTTGACGAAAACAAATTCAAGTATACGAAAGACAAGGACAGACTGTGCGTCGATCTTGTTATGCAAGGCGACGATATTCCGATCGGATTGAGTATCATTGTCAGCGCGGAATTGCAGGTGGCGCTGCTGGTGTCGCATCTGCCGTTTATCGTGCCTCAGGACAGACGCGCGGCAATGGCAGTTGCCGCCAACGAGGCAAATTCGTACATGATTGACGGAAGTTTCGAGATGAACTATTTGACGGGCGAGGTCAATTTCAGAATGACAGCACATTTTGAAAACAGCATGATAAGCAAGGATTTGTTGCGCTATTTTGTGTTTACGGCATGCCAAACCATAGACATGTACAACGACAAGTTTTTGTTTGTGATAAAAAACGATATGACGGCGGAGCAGGTCATTGAATATTTGCATTGAGGAGGTCGCCATGGAAAACGCCAACCAAAAAAACGCACAAATCGTGTTTGATATGATTTCGGATACGCTAAAGGCAAGAAATCTTAAATTTGTCAAACCGGAAGGACAAAAATCGGTGTATTTGCAAGTTGCGGCCGATGAAATGACAATCGGGCTTCTTATAGACGTGGATGAAGACAGACAGCTTATCCGCATGATATCCATGTTGCCTTTTGAGTTTCCCAAGGAAAAACGCATCGAGGGCGCCATTGCCACAAGCATGACCGATTTCAACATGTTTGACGGCAGTTTCGATTTCAACTATGAGCGGGGCGCCGTTACGTTCAGGATAACCACAAGTTTTCTTAACAGCGTTATTTCTCCCGCGGTATGTTTGTCCATGATCGGTCGCGCGTTTACGACGATCGAAGATTACGGCGTCAAACTTATGAAGCTCGCAAACGGACAAATGACTCTCGACCAATATGTCGATTTGTTTGACGAAGAATAAATGGAAAAGGACAACACTTATAAGATAACCTACAAGGTAATCGGCTGGACGTGGTGGGGTGACACCGACTATGTTGTGGCGTCGCTTACGGATGAGGTCGTAGATGCGGTTGTAAAAGAAATCCGCAAGTGCGGATACTGTTTTGGCGGCGATTCGCACCAATATCGCGACGGATGCGTGCCTGTTTTAAGCACGGGGGAAGTTGTGAAATGCAGCATGCGAGAGTGGGGCGCAATTATGTCTATGGCTTTTTTCGACGGCGTTCGTTTTCCGCTTGACTACATGGGCTGGTATATGGATACTTGTATAGAAGATGACGCCTTGAAATACCCCGAAGAAGGCGTGGATGAACACCTTTTTACGCACCCGCACTATTTCAAAACAGGTATAACGCACAAGAGATTCGAGGCGCTCAAAACAAAAGGGAAAGTCCTCCATGTTTTGGCAACGTCCGATGAAAACACCAATGTCGATGTCAGCGATATAGGTGTATTCTGGGGTTATGGTTGTGAAGATTTCGATCAGCTGCAAGCCAGAGTGATGAAAATCAAAAGATTCAAGAATCCCGAGGAGTTTATCAAAAGCGATGTGTTCGAAAAAACCGACCTTGCTGATCTTACAGGGCATGAACTTAAGGTTGCGATAAACAGCGCATGGGAGAGCGTGCCGATACAAGACGACGAAGAAATCACGGTTTATTATCTTGAACTTATCGATATAATCCCCGACAGAAGAAAAAACGCATAAATCGTTGTTTGCACAAAAAAAGCAATCGCCCATAGAAATGGGCGATTGCTTTTTCATAAGGAAGGTGTGGATATAGACGATGTTGAGTCGTGCTTTTCGTTGTTTTTTGTTGTAAGCGTTTTGTTGCATAATTGCAGAAATCGCATGTTTATTATGCAAATATTGATATATAAAATATCGTTATTGCAAAATGAATGTTGTTACAAATCAAGGAAATCCACGCCTGCAAGCAACACGTTTTCGATTTTTCTGTTTTTCAACGAGTAGTAAATCACCTTGCCGTCACGGCGTTGAGAGACTATGTCGGCCGCACGCAAAAGCCGAAGTTGATGGGAACAAGTGGTTTGGTTTATACCCAAAATTCTCGACAAGTCGCTCACGCACATTTCGCTTATGCAAAGTGCGCAGATGATTTTGTTTCTCGTTGCGTCCGAACACGCCGAGAAAAATTCCGCAAGCGAATGTAGCGTTGCATTGCGCGGTATGTAGTCTAGGACGGTTTGCTCGTCAATGTAATCGATTTTGGTTTCCATACTTGCATTTTAGCGCATATATGAGAGTGAAAATTCTGTAACTTTGGCGCATTTTGCGACATATTGTGGTAAAAAGTCAAAGAGGTGGCTATGTTCGAGGACAATTGGTATTTGTTTTTGCTTATCGTGATGATTGTGTTTATATCCGACGGCGATTTTTCAAGGCGCGAAACGGCGGTTATGATAGGCATACTTGCCGCGCTTGCGTTTACGAACTCGACGGAGTCTGACTTGTCGGCCGCTGCAACGACGTCAAACAACTGCTTTTGTAACAAGACGATAACTTAATATAAGTTGATACATTATATACGACATATGCGATAAATAATCGTCGCTACCGACGGCGGCGATTTTTGCGTTGGGAAAATAAGCACGTTTGATTTTTTCGGCGTTACGTTGGCATTGATTTTGCGTGTAATAAGAGTTATAATATTTCCGAGGTGGAACATGAGCAAAATTGGCAGAAAATCGAAAATCGCACTTATCGTGGTTTTGTGTATAGTCTTTTGCGTCGGCATAGTCGCGGGCGCGATGGCGGGCGTTGCAACGAAAGCAATCGACAATCAAAAGCCTGACGAGTTTTTGAGATCATGGATGAGCTACGTGTCCGACGATACGTTGCTGACGGATATAGTCATACCCGGCTCGCACGATTCGGGCACAACGAAGATGATGTGGGCGGCAAAAACGCAGGACAAGAGCATAAAAGAGCAAATGGCTTGCGGCGCGAGGTATTTCGATATAAGACCGCAACTGAAAGACGGCAAGCTCGTTGTGTTTCATGGCCCGATAACGGGCGAGGACGTCGAACCGATAATCGACGATATAAAAGAGTTTTTGACTGCCAATCCGAGCGAAACTCTGATTTTGGATTTTCAGCACTTTATGAGCGATGAAACCGCAATCGAGAAAACCGACGAGCTGCTTTCGGACAAACTCGACGGATTGATGGTCGCAAACAAAACGGAGTTGTCCGACCTTGACTTCGTCAAATCGCTCACGCTTGCGGATACGCGCGGCAAAGCAATCGTGTTTTTCGGAAACGTGTTTAAAAATACGACGAATTGCGATTATATAAATGGCAAGAATTATTTGTTCCAACGCAACGGCGACAGCGACACAAGGCAAGGAAGCGGCTTGCAATCCTTCTACGACGGTTCGCTCAACCGCAAGTCGTCGAAGAAATATCTTGCCAATGCAATTCCCAAATACGTGGACGCTTTCGAAAACAGCGAAGGAGGTTTGTTCGTGATGCAGATGCAACTCACCGATCCTATCGCGATAATCGGACCTAAGTTTTACGAAGGTACGCACGACGAAAACGCAACGAGGTTTATTTCGTCGTTGCCGGGCAAAGACTATTTTGGCAGAGTCAATATAATCATGCGTGATTTTGTCGGAGCAGAAAAGTGCCGGCAAATAATTGCACTCAACAAAGACAAAGGAACGATTGCAAACGACAAGCTTTCGGAGTTTGCAAGCAAATGCGCATAAAACACGAAATGTGTTTCAATTCAAAACAAATCGTATTTAAAAACGTTGAAAATCGCATATAACGGTGAAAAACAAGCGTTGAAAAGATGGCGCAAAACACGAATAGTGTAATAAAAATAATAATTTCTGTAAAACACTAATCGTGTTATCGGTTAAAATAGAGGCAAAATGGTAGATTTTAAGGCAAAAATCAAAGACGTACCGGACAATCCCGGAGTTTATATGATGCTTGACGAGCAAGGTCAAATAATTTACGTCGGCAAGGCGAAGAATTTGAAAAACAGGCTTCGTTCCTATTTTTTCAATTTGTCCAATCGCACGGCAAAAGTTATGGCAATGCTCGAACACGTGGCGGATTTTCGATATATCATCTGTGCAAGCGAAGTCGACGCACTACTGACCGAAAACAACCTCATCAAAAAGCATACGCCGAGATACAACATACTTCTTAAAGACGATAAGGCATATCCGTTTTTGCGCATCGACATGCGCGAGGCCTATCCGACAATCGAGCTTGTGCGCAAGCTCAAAAACGACGGAGCAAAGTATTTCGGACCTTACATGCAATCCGTCAATATACGTGACATATTCGACCTCATTCACACGGCGTTTCAAATCAGAGAGTGCAAACGCGATTTGTCAAAGCCGTCCAGACCGTGTTTGAACATGCATTTGGGACGATGCCTTGCGCCTTGCACTCATAAGGTTAGCGAACAAGAATATAAAGCAGAAATGCAAAAAGTCATTGACTTTTTGAAAGGCAACGACAAAGAGGTCGAGCGCGCGCTCACCGAAAAGATGAAAAAGTTTGCCGCAGAGGAGAATTTCGAAGTTGCGCTCAACTATCGCAACAAGCTCGAACTTCTCGACAAACTTGTCAGAAAGCAAGTCAGTGCGTTGCCAAAGGATTTCAATCTCGACGTGTTTGCGTTTGAAACCAACGGCATAGTGTCTGCAATCGGTATGCTCGTGGTGCGCGCGGGCAAACTCGTGGGCGGAGAAAACGTAATCGTTGACTCTTGCGACGAGGATATATCCAGCTATCTTTTGCAGTATTATCAAAACAACGCGCCGCTTTGCGACGAGATTGTCACCGACAACGTTGGAAATCCGGAGTCACTCGAAAAAGCGGTCAATACGCTGTGTGCGCATACGGTGCGCGTTGTCGAGCCGAAACAAGGGGTGAGGAAACAACTTTTGGAGCTTGCTCATTCAAACGCATACGACGCAATGACAAAGCACGGCACGCAAGAGGAAAGAAAGACCTTGCGTACGAAAGGAGCGGTCAGGCAACTTGCCGAACTTTTGAACTTAAAAACGCTGCCAAACCGTATGGAATGTTACGATATATCGCATATATCCGGCACGGACAAGGTGGCAAGTATGGTGGTTTTCGAGGGCGGTGAACCCAAAAAATCACATTATCGCAAGTTCAAAATCAAGACGGTTGAGGGCAACAACGACTTTGCGTGCATGAAAGAAGTGCTTATACGCAGGCTCAACGAAATCGCCAAAAACGAGGACGAAAGTTTTTCGTCCGTGCCCGACTTGCTCGTCATAGACGGTGGCAAAGGACAGCTTGCATATGCAATGGAAGCGCAACGCGAAACGGGAAGAGAGGACATAGAAATTTTGTCGCTTGCAAAGCGGGAAGAAGAGGTGTTTTTGGGCAGTTCTCCGACAACGTCGGTTATACTTCCAAAGGACAGCGTCGCACTTCAATTGTTGCAAAGGATAAGGGACGAGGCGCACCGTTTTGCGATCACATTCCACAGAAATTTGCGCAGCAAACATTTGAGCGAAAGCGCACTCAAATCGATACAAGGAGTTGGCAAAACGCTTTGCGCAAGGCTTATAAAAGAGTTCGGTTCGGTGGAAGAAATACGACTGAAAACGCCCGAAGAGATCGCAAAAATCGACGGGGTTTCGCTTGCGCTTGCTCAAAGAATAATCGCAAAACTAAACGAAAACGGAGCGCCGAATACGGGTGAAAAAGAAGAAAATTCCGATGGCCGAGAATAAAATAACGATACGATTTACATTGTGGAATTGCATAATAATAGCAAAAAAGTCACAAGAAAAGGCGATGAAAATCGTCTTTTTTTGCACCGTTTTCATATAGTGAATCGTGGACGTAAAAGAGTATATCGCAAAGGAAACGAACGTGCGGGGAGAGTGGAAAAGCGCAAGCGAAATATCGACGTTCAAAGGCGGAGGAAAGGCGTTTGTAATTTATCCCGAAAGCGTGGAAAAAGCTATTAAAACAATAGGCGTTTTGCGCTCCGAACAGGTTGATTTTTCCATGCTCGGAAAAGGCTCGAACACGCTTGTTTCGGACGGTGAATGTAAGCAGGTTTTGGTGAGCTTCAAGCATATAAACGATGTAAAAATCGAAGAGAATTTTGCCGTTTGCGAAGGCGGTGCAAGCGTAAGAAAAGTTGTCGAATCGGGGCGTAAAGCAGGGCGTGGCGGACTTGAATTTTTGAGCGGTGTGCCTTGCTCCGTAGGCGGCGCGCTCAAAATGAATGCAGGTGCGTTTTTGTCGAAAATTGAAGATTATGTGTCAAAATTGTATATATTAAACATCGATTGTGCAAATTGTGACGGAATTTGCATTGAAGAGAAATCCGCAAAAGATATAGACTTCGGATATAGAAAAGGAGTGGGCGGCATCGTGTTGAAAGCCGTGTTGCGACTGTATCCGAAAACGGTGGAACAATCCGTTGTCGAAGCAAAGCTTTTTTTGTCGCAAAGGCGCGCCAAACAGCCTTGCATGCCCTCTCTCGGAAGCGTGTTCAAAAACGGCGAAACGGCAAGCGGAAAACTTATTGATTTATGCGGACTTAAAGGCTTGAAAATCGGTGGCGCGCAAGTGTCGCAAAAGCATGCGAATTTCATCGTAAACACGGGCGGCGCAACGGCAAGCGATTATCTCGATTTGGCAAATTTTTGCAAAAAAGCGGTGTTTGAAAAAACGGGCATAACGCTCGAAGAAGAGTTCAAACTCGTTGACTAGTCGCACGATGTCATCGCACTGCGTGCGGTTGGTTGCCTGTGAATCTTAAGTGTTTTGTTCGTCCTCTACAAGAGTTTTTCGTC
>FR895516.1 GCA_000434435.1 Firmicutes bacterium CAG:475 | reverse complement strand
ATAAGAGCGTCGTACGCATCGCTCATACTCTCAAGCGTCTTGACGTTCGATTTGTCGGAGTTTTCAAGCGAGCGATACTCTATGGGATAAACCTCTTTATCGTTTATTATGCAAGGGCAAAGAGGAATTTCGGGAGTATTCGTTGCGACGCTTGCAAAATCCTTTATGGTTTTAAAAAGCCTTTCGCGCTCGATTGCGCCAAAAGTTCCGACGTTTGAATTTATGTTTGCTCTAAGCAACAACTCTTCGATAGTTGCACCCGAAAAGCCTGAAATATTGTCTTGAATAAACCTATGCAAATCTCCGCCTTTGAAGTCATTAAAAACTGAAAAACAGTCGGTTAGATAGCTGATTTTTTTTTGCGATACGGGCGAATACGGTACGCCGCGCAACACGACGTGATTGCGCTCTACGTCGAGGGGAAGATGTTTGACTGCATCCAAAATCACAAGGTTTTCGTCGGTGAAAACAATGTTCGAATATCTGTTCATAATTTCTACGAAAAGATAAAAAGTCGCCTCGTCACGCATCTCGGTTTTTGCATCGAAGCGTATGCGCACGATTCTGTCGTAGTTGTATATCGAAACGTCGCTTATGGTTGCCGACAGTAGGTATTTGCGAAGAAGCATACAAAGATTCGGCGCGACTTGCGGACTGACTTTTTTGCTCGTCGTGATGTGAATTCTCGGTGCGCCTGCGTTGCAAGACACCACAAGGCACTGATTTTTGCCTTTCGAGCGTACGAAAAATCGCAACTCGTCCGATTCGGGTTGTTGAATCTTGTCTATTCTTGCGCCTTGCAGATTATCGTTAAGCTCTCTTGCAAGCGCACTCAATGCAAAAAGGTCGCTTCCCATACGGTTAGTATAGTATTTTTTGCGTTCGAAATCAATTATTCATAGAAATTTTTGCCAAGGGGACATAATTTCATTGATTTTTAATCTTTCGCATGTTATAATCACTATCACTTGTTAAGAAAATATATATCCGCACGATTTCGCGCGGACATGGAGGACAAATGAACTACACAGCAGAAAAGTTGGAAAAGAGCCAAGTTAAGTTCAACTACGTGGTTGACAAGGACGCTTTCAACGCAGCAATCAAGCAAGCCTACGAAAAAACCAAGCATAAATATGCGGTTCCCGGTTTCAGAAAAGGTCACGCACCCCAAAAGGTTATCGAGGGTATGTACGGACAAGGCGTTTTCTTCAGCGACGCGGTAAACGAACTCATCGATTCTTCTTTGTCGGAACTCGAAAAGAGCGCGGACTACGATTTCGTGGCTGTCGACAGCGTTTGCGACGTTGACATGACGGATGACGGCGGCGTGAAATACTCCATCGTTATGGTTGTAAAACCCGAAGTTACGCTTGGTCAATATAAAGGACTTGCGGTTGCAAAGAAGGCTGTGAAAGTCACCGCAAAACAAGTTGACGAAAAGATTGCCGAGGAGCAAGAAAAGCAAGCTCGTCTTATTGACGTCGATACCGCGGCGGCAAACGGCAATACGGTTACCATCGACTTTGTCGGAAGCGTAAACGGCGAAAAATTCGAAGGCGGCAGCGCGGAAAACTATGATCTCGAACTGGGCAGCAACACGTTTATACCCGGTTTCGAAGAGCAACTCGTCGGCGTCAAGGCAGGCGAAGTGAGAAACGTCAACGTCACTTTCCCCGAAAACTATCAAGCTGAACAACTTGCAGGCAAAGAAGCAGTGTTCGAGTGCACCGTCAAAGCGGTCAAAGTGAAAGAACTTCCCGCAATCGACGACGAATTTGTCAAAGACGTTTCCGAATTCAACACTCTTGCGGAGTACAAAGCGGACGTGAAAGCAAACCTCACCAAAGAAGCGGAAGATAAGGCAGAGCGCGATCTCGAAGACGAAATCGTGGAAAAGATCGTCGACGCGTCCACCGTCGAAATTCCGCAAGCAATGATAGATCACGAAGCGGAAGACATGGTGCACGAGTTTGAATATCGTCTTATGTATCAAGGTCTGAAGCTCGACGATTATCTCAAATATCTCAATATGACCAGAGAGCAACTCGAAGATCAATACAAAGATCAAGCAGCAAAGACCGTCAAAGTGCGTCTTGTCATGGAAACGCTTATCAAAGCCGAAAACATCAACATCGAGGACAAGGACATCGGCGAAAAGATTGAGAAGTTTGCAAGCGACGCTTCTCAGACCGTCGAAGAGTTCAAGAAATCTTTGCACAAAGAGCAAATCGACTATATCGTCAACTCTATCATGAACGAAAAGTTGCTCGCCTTCCTCGTAAAAGAGAACGTTGCGGCAAAGAAACCCGCAAAGAAAGCGGCAGGCGAAGAAACGGCTGAAAACGTTCAAGAAGAGCAAAAAGCGGAAGAAAAGAAACCTGCTGCCAAAAAAACAACCAAAAAGACAGCAAAACCCGCAACCGACGCAGAATAATCGCTTGCGATTTTGTGTAAAATAAGAGTGCTTGCGCACTGAAAAAAACAAAAATTAGGCTTTCCGCTTGCCATTGCAGGCGGAAAGCGCATAAAATCGGCTTTTGCGCGATTCCAATTCGAAAACACGCGAAAACGCCATATTTTTGCCGCAAAATCACAACCTTTTTTGCGGCGAACGGAGGAAAAAATGAACATCAAAAATCAACTTATACCTATGGTTGTCGAGCAAACGGGCAGAGGCGAGCGTTCATACGATATTTACTCTCGCTTGCTTGAAGACAGAATCATCTTCCTCACGGGTGAAATCGACGATAACGTTGCCGACCTCGTTGTCGCACAACTCATATATCTCGAAGGCAAAGATTCGACAAAAGACATCAGCCTTTATATCAACAGTCCCGGCGGCTCTGTGTCCGCAGGCTTTGCAATCTACGACACAATGAACTACATCAAATGCGACGTTTCCACCATCTGTATCGGTATGGCGGCGTCCATGGGCGCATTCTTGCTCTCGTCGGGCGCAAAAGGAAAGAGATTTTCTCTTCCAAATGCAAAGATTATGATTCATCAACCCCTCGGCGGTGCGCAAGGTCAGGCAAGCGACATTGCGATACAAGCCAACGAGATACTCAAAACCAAAAAGCGTATCAACGATATTCTTGCACAAAATACGTCCCAACCTCTTTCCAAAATCGAGGTTGACACCGACCGCGACTTCTATATGAACGCCGAAGAAGCGGAAAAATACGGACTTGTGGACAAGATTTTCTATTCCAGAAAGTAATTTTGCAAGACAACGAACAACGAGAATACGCCTTTTCGGCTCGTATTGCGGGCAAAGCGGGCAGTTGATGCCAAATCAGGAGTATAATCAAGTATGGAAAATTATCATAAAGAACAACATTGCAGTTTTTGCGGACGAGGCGAAAGCGAGGTTGAAAAAATCATCAGCGGCCCCAACGGCATAAATATCTGCAACGAATGTATCGACGAGTGCGCCTACCTTCTCGGCAAGGACGCAAAAACCGCAAACGACGGTCTGAGCCTTTATACGCCCAAGGAAATCAAAGAGAAACTCGACGAATACATCATCGGTCAGGACAGCGCAAAACGCGTGCTGTCGGTTGCCGTGTACAATCATTACAAGCGTATCAATCAAATCCGCTCCAAAGCCAACGACGACGTGGTCATCGAAAAGAGCAACGTGCTTTTGCTTGGACCTACGGGTTCCGGTAAAACTTTGCTTGCGAAAACGCTTGCGCAAATCCTCAACGTGCCTTTTGCGGTTGCCGATGCAACCACGCTTACCGAGGCAGGTTATGTCGGAGAGGACGTCGAAAACATTCTTTTGAAGCTCATTCAGTCCGCAAACGGTGATTTGAAGAGAGCGGAAATCGGCATCGTGTATATCGACGAAATCGACAAAATCGCAAAGAAGGGCGAAAACGTGTCCATCACGCGCGACGTCAGCGGTGAGGGCGTGCAACAAGCATTGCTCAAAATCATCGAAGGAACGGTTGCAAACGTGCCTCCGCAAGGCGGCAGAAAGCATCCCAATCAGGAGTGCTATCAACTCGATACAACCAACATTTTGTTCCTTTGCGGCGGTGCGTTCGTCGATTTGGACAAGATTATCGACCAAAGAAAAGACAATTCGAAGCTCGGCTTCGGCTCGGCGGTGAAAGGAACGGTTGATTATCGCTACGACGAGCTTATCAAAGCCTTGCAGCCCGCCGACCTTATCAAATTCGGTCTTATTCCCGAATTTGTCGGACGTGTGCCGATTGTCGTCGGACTCAACGCTCTTGACGAAAACGCACTCGTCAAGATTCTTTCCGAACCTAAAAACGCGCTTGTCAAACAATACAAGTATCAATTTGCGCTTGACGGCGTGACGCTTGAATTTGAGGAAGACGCATTGAGAGCAGTGGCTGCAAAGGCAATCCAACTCAATACGGGCGCAAGAGGTTTGAGAGCGATTTTGGAAGACGTGTTGCTCGAACTTATGTTTGATATCCCGTCTGAAAAAGACATTGAAAAAGTTATCGTCACAAAGGCTTCGATTGACAAAACAGAGAAGCCTATCGTGGTGAGAAAACAAATTGAAGAAAAAAAGAGCGATTGTATAGCATAACGACAAAAATAGCGCATCTAATGCGCTATTTTTATAGTTTTTGTGCAAACATTCAAATTTCAATCGAGGAGTGAAAGATGATAAAACAAGCAAAGTTCGTAGTGTCCGTTGCGGACGCAAGCAAGATGCCCGACTACGGCGCATGCGAAATCGCCATAGCAGGCAAATCAAACGTCGGCAAGTCCTCGTTTATCAATTTTATGGTCAATCAGAACAAGCTCGCAAAAACTTCGCAAGAGCCGGGACGTACGCGCTTGCTCAATTATTTTGAAATAAACAACGGCGAATACTATTTTGTCGATTTGCCCGGTTACGGATATGCAAAGGTAAACAAGCAAGAAAAACAAAAATGGGGCGGACTTATCGAAAACTATTTGCGCACGAGCAAACGCCTTGTCAACGTGTTTGTGCTTGTCGATATGCGCCACGAACCGACCGACGATGACAAAATGCTGATTAACTATCTTTACAACTACAACATTCCGTTTACAATCATTGCTACGAAAGCGGACAAACTCTCTCGTGCTCAACAACAAAAATGCCTTGCGGTGATTGCTTCCGCGCTGTGTGTAGGGACAAAGGATATTTTGGTTACTTCGGCAAGCGCAAAGACGGGGAAGGAAGGTGTGCTTGCAAGAATAGATATGCTGCTTGAAAATGCACACTCTGACGAAAATGCGCACTCTGTCGAAAACGCAAGCTCTAATGAAAGTGCCGGTTCTGCGGAAAATATGTGATGGTTTTTATTTGAAATTGCTTGTTTATTGAATTTTACCAAAATAAAAAATAACGCTCAAATCCGATTGATTGAGCGTTATTTTTTATGTTTTTATTCTAAAAATCTAAAAATCATAGAATACTTTGTCCGAATTTTATGGCAAAAAATCAAATTTCGCACACTTCTATCAACTTGTTGTCAACAAGGTCGCAAGAGGTGAGGATATAGGTTATTCCGTGCTTTTGCACGGTGGGCGTAACCCTTGCGTTTTTGCCGTGCAGGTGTCCGTACAGCACGAAATCCACGTCGTATTTTTCAACTAACGCCGTAACTTCGGTGTCCTGATAGGTTGCCTCAAACGGCGGATAGTGCAGCATTGCAATCAACTTGTCGCCTTCCTTTTGCAGTGACTTTGCATAAGAAAGGGAAAGTTCGAGACGGATAAGTTCGCGCTTGTATATCTTTACGTCGGCTTCCGGCGTGTCTTTGGAGGGAATATTCCAACCGCGCGAGCCTGCAATCACTACCGCTTTATCGGGATTGTCGGGCGATTCCACTCTGTACGCATTGTTTTGGACGAAGTTGAAAGATGGGAAATACGTCCTCATTTTCCCGAGCGAACTCCAATAATAGTCGTGATTGCCTTTCACGACGTATTTTTGTCCTTTGAGTTTTGCGATTTCGTCATAATCGGGTTTTGCTTCGTCAATCGTAAGTCCCCAGGACATATCTCCGCCAAGCAAAACGAGGTCGCCGTCGGCAACCTTGCTCGTCCAATCTTCGCTTATTTTCGCAAAGTGGTTTTGCCAACCGTCACCGAAAATATCCATGGGTTTTTCGACGGCGTTTGAGAGATGTAAATCGCTTATCGCAAACACTTTCATATTGATAATATAACATATAAATTATTATTTATCAATTATTGTTGTTAAAAAGCGTTGCGCTATATTACGCGCTCGAAATATTTTTGCAAAATTTCTACGAAAAAACACGGACAAAACGTCCGTGTTTTTTCATGCTTGCTCTTAAATATTGCAAGTGGTCTTGCTGTTTAGCTTGGGAACAAGGGCAAGTCGAATACGCCTTGGCATGCGTCCTGACTAAATTCCGTGCAGGGCGGAATCTTGCAGTAGCCGTATGAGGGTACGAGAAGGTTGACGGGTGCTTGTACGCTCAAAATTACGGTTACGCAACACGTGATATTGAACGTGTAGTCGCTCACGTAAGTACCTCTCGGCGAAGCCATATTGACGGTTGCCGCAACCACTGGCGAAATTACGCTGCCCGACGGAACGCACATAACGACGTCTTGCGTGATGTTCACCGTGCTTGTTCCCGTGCCCGAAACCCCGTTTGCGTCTGTGTAGGCGATTTGAATGGGGATCGAAACGGTTGCCGTGACTCTTGAAAGCCCCGCTCGGTCGGCAATCGGCGTTATCGTAAGGGCGGTTATAGTGCCCGTGGAAGAAGTGGACGAACCGCTGACGAAAGTGAGCGGAAGAGTGGGCGTAGACGGCGAAATATTGGTGAGCGTAACCGTTTGGTCGATGCTGGTTTGCATCATGCACGCATCAAAAATTTTCGTTGTCTGAATGCACACTTTTTCGCACAAACCGTTCATCGGATTGCCGTTGATGTTCCCGGGACACCTGTCTATAGTAGAGTTGTTGTTGCAAAAAGACATCTTTTTACCTCCTTTTATATTTGCCACAATATATGCGGAGCGGAATTTTTTGTTGTCAAAGCGCAAAATTCGAGGGGATAAAGTGGAGAAAAAGCACCTTGAAATACAACGAAAATTTATAAAAAATCATACTGTTTTCGGCAAAAATCCACTTGACAGTAGCGTTTTTTGGTGCAAATATGCGAGAAAAATCCGTCTTGCATATAGTTTACTTGTAAACATAATCAAAAATGTATAATCGGCAAAAATGCCACTAAATACTCAAAAAATTTTTGGGTTAAAAATGGAAAATTTTTATTGACAAGACTTTTATATTGTTATACAATAACAAGCGTGAAGGGTGTAGTGCCCTCAAAAAGGAAAAACGAATGCCGAAATTTATGCTTGGAAACGCTCGTCATCAACTCGACGAGAGAAATAGGTTCAGGATTCCCGTCAAGTTCCGTGAAGGGCTTGGCTCGAACCCGTATTACCTTCCCGGCAAAAACGGCTGTTTGTACATCGTCCCCGAAGAGAGATTTGAAGAAATGTTCGCACCGTTCATCAATCAAAATCCCTAC
>FR895515.1 GCA_000434435.1 Firmicutes bacterium CAG:475 | reverse complement strand
CTCGTGTTCCGTCTTTGAAGTTGCACATACCGTTAATAAGTAGCCTTGAATAAGTGTGCATTTATCCACAATCCAAACAAAGTTTGGAATCATCACGAAAGATATCGCCACAGCGATAGAACAAGCATATTAAAAAATCCCACGCTATATTGCGTGGGATTTTTGATTGTATTGTTCTTTTACGATTAGTTGTCGCTGGCGATAATCTTGTTGAATTGCTCGAGAAGCAATGCCATTTGAGCTGCTTCTTCGCTTTGTTGTTGTGTTTGCGCAGGTGCTGCGGGAGCAGGTTGCGGAGCGGGAGCCGGTTGAGCGGGTTGTTGATAAACGGGTTGAGCGGGTTGTTGATAGACGGGTTGCGGTGCAGGTTGCGGAGCATATTGCACGGGAGCCGCCTTGGGTTGAGCCGCTTTCTTCACGACGGGAGCTGCGTTGACCTTCTTGTAGCCTGCGTTGAGCACGGTTTGAGTGCTCGCTTTTGCGTCGAGCATGATGACCTTGTTGCAAAGAACGGAGTTCTTGTCGGGCTCGATGACGCCTGCGACGACGTCTTTGCCGTATGCCTTCAAATACGCAATGAGCGGAGTGATATCGCCGTTGCCGTAAATGAGGAAGAAACCGTCAATGTTGGGGAATTGAGCAAGTCTTGCCGCGTCGATAACTTGACGAAGGTCGAGTTTGCCTTTTCTCTTCTTGGGAAGTGCAGAAAGTGCGTCGTAGCTGTTTTCTTGGATAAACTCGCCGTAGTCTTTGGTACGTTTTGCGGAATATCCGTAGAATTTGCACGCTGCGATTTCGCCGATGCGAGAAAGCTCTTCAAGTGCGGATTCAAACACGCTGAACGGAACTCTGACGCTCTCGATATCTGCAAGAACTACATATTTTTTGCTTGCTGCCATAATCTTCTTCTCCTCTTTCAAGTCGCAAAAAGCGGACTTGTAATAGTCATTTTATATTGATAAACTCATTTTAATACAAAAAGTGCGTTTTGTCTATACTTTTTTTGCTCTTTTGTAATAAAACGCCCATTGTTGCACGAAGCCTGCGTTTTCGCCGTATTTTTCAATGAGCAAATCGGACATTTTTTCGGGCGAAACGCCCTCGTATTCGCTCTCGAACGCTTTTTTGATCCACGTATCTACGGGGAACACGTCAAAGCGTGAAAATCCGAACAGCAATGCGCAATCGGCAACCTTTCTTCCTACGCCGTACAAGGACAACAATTTCGACCTCAAATCTGACGTGGAAAGTTTTTCCCACTCGTTCACATCCTCGTCCAGCAACGATTTTGCAACTCTGTCCAAATATGCCGCTCTATACCCTGCGCCGATACTTGCATAGAAAGCCTCGCCTGCGCTTGCAAGTTTTTCAACGCTCGGGAAAGCGTGATACTCGCCCATATCCTCGCCCAAAGTGCCACAAATGCGCTCGATTATCCCTTTTATTCTTGGAATGTGATTGTTTTGCGAAATTATAAACGAAAAAATCGCTTCTATTGGGTCTTGACGAAGAATATGTATCCCCTTGCCGTATTCGATTGCTTCAGACACAAAACCGCCGTCTTGAACTGTTTGTTGGATTGCGGCGTAATCGGTGTCGAAATCGAAATACTTTTCAAAAAAATCCTTATCGTCGCACACAACCGAATATTCGCAACCCTTGTCCTCTATGCGCGCCATATGATTTTTCGCACACACTTTGAAAGCGTTTCCGTCTTTTACGAAGCGGAAAACCTGCCCGCAATCGAGGGTTTGTTCTACGTCAAAAGTCGGCGTTTTGGGGATTGAAAACTCAATTTGCTCCATCGATAAAGTATATTTTTGCCGTCGCAAAATATTGCAAATAAGGCAACTTCTCTTTCTCTTGCGTATTTTTTATTGTACGTGCATGCACGCTCGCGCGCACGCGCGTAAGAAAAACCGCCCGAAAAATCAGGCGGTTTCGTCATCGTTATTGTTCTTGTGCGTAAACGGAAACTTGTTTTCTGTCTTTTCCAACACGCTCAAATTTCACAACGCCGTCGATAAGCGCAAACAACGTATCGTCCTTGCCGATTGAAACGTTGTTGCCCGGATGATACTTCGTGCCTCTTTGGCGAACAAGGATGTTGCCAGCGAGAACGAATTGACCGTCGGCGCGTTTGGGGCCCAGACGCTTGGATTCGCTATCACGACCGTTGTGCGAAGAACCCGTTCCTTTTTTATGAGCGAACAATTGTATATTCATAAACATAATCATTTTACCTCCAATGTGATGAAGTCCGAAAAGTTTTCATAGAGGTCGGACGCCCCTAAATAAGCCGTTCTCAAAATCACGTCGGCATCGTGTGCCTGAGCGGAAGTCATTGACTTTGGCAACATTGCATACAAATATCCGTCTTTTGCGTCGGTTTCGTATGCTATATTGACTCCGACTATGTGCATGATGCCCAGCACTGCCGTTTGTATCACCGAACTTAAAGCCGCACAAACTATGTCCGCACCCTCTTCGGCGTACTCGCAATGCCCCGAACACTCAACGCCCACAAACTTTCCGTCCTGTGTCGAGAACTTGACCTTGACCATCGCTTAACCCTCGATTGAAACGATCTTCAACTCGGTGTACGGTTGACGATGACCTTGACGCTTTCTGATGTTCTTTTTGGACTTGTAATGGAAAACGTAAACTTTGGGGAACTTGTCCTGTGCATTGACTTTTGCACTCACTTTGACAGCTTGTGCGTCTTGTCCTGCTTTAACGTTTCCGTTGTCGTCGACGAGCATGAGGGCCTTGAGTTCGATGACGTCGCCGATTTCAGCGTCGATTTTCTCGACCTTGACGAGCATGTCCTTCTCGACTTTGTATTGCTTGCCTCCGCATTCAACTACTGCGTACATTGTTTTTACCTCCTCTAACCAGTCTCGCCGACATAGGTGCAATCTTTGATTGACTTAAAAACCACTTTCGAGCGGCTCGACTTCTAATTTATCAAAATACAAGCGGAATGTCAAACGGTTTGGCGATATTTGTTTTGCAAATATATTAATATCTATTATATAGTGAAAAACATAGACAATCCGCACTGTTTTCAAGCGGATTTACGGCACGGTTATATTGCCGTCAAAGAAATTTGCGATACCTTTCGTGAGCGTACTTTTCAAAACCGACCGACTCGAACATCTTTCGGCTCTGCAAATTGAAATCGTAAATTTCGCACTCGACGTGATCGAGCCCTATCTCTTTGGCTCTTTCAAGCATCGCCGCAACCGCACGCCTGCCAAAGTGACGATTTTGATATTGCTTGCAAATCGCCATGCCTATCTCGCCTTTGAAAAGGGATATATCTCCCACAAGACGCCACTTGCCGTTGTCTTTCACCTTGATATAGTAGCACTCGCCGCCCTTTGCAAGCGCATTGTACATTGCTTTGAGCCTTGCTAGGTCGTAGGGAAAATCGATGTTGTCCACTTGCTTGCATACGTCGAGATCCTGATACCATTCCAGAGTTTGCTTGTAGCGCGGATAATATTTGACAAGTTGCAAATCCTCTGCAACTACGATATTTTTGGGTTGAACGAAACTGTCTATCATGGGTACATAATACAACTTTTTTTCAAAACCGTAAAACGAATTACGTCGAATATCGCATTTCGGATTTATCTTGGCTTTTCCATAAAATCGGCAAGCGTTTGATTTTTCAAATCGTCCTTTTGCCGTGCGTATTATTTTGACGCGTCGCACCATACTATTTATAAAGGGTAACGCTTTTGCGTGTCCGAAACAAAGAGGTAAAAATGAAAGACAGCAGCAAAATAACGATCAAAAATCTCAACGTAGTTTACGGCATCGCAATGATTGCGGTCGGCATACTTTTTTGTATTCTGCGCTCATCCTTCGTAAGCGCGATGCTGACGGTCGCGGGCGTGATGCTTGCAATCGTCGGAGCGATAAATCTCATCGGCAAAAAATGGGTTGAAGGCGGCATTGAAATCGCGCTGGGAATCGTGGTAATAACGTGTGGTTGGACGGTTGTCGATATTGCGCTTTTGGTGCTCGGCATCGTGCTTTGCGCTTATGCCGTTTATATGCTTATATCGCAAATATCGACGTTTAAGCGTGCAAATGTAAAAGATAAAGTGTTCATTTTGCTAAATCCCATAATTTTGTTTATCATCGGCATTTTGTTTATAGTTGCCAAATGGTATATGGTTGACGCAGTGTTTATAACTCTTGGCACGATTGCCGTATTGCAAGGAATCGCGCTTATGTTCAAAGCGGATTCCGTCGAAAAATACGACGAAAAATCTGCATAAAAACAGCGACGAAACACATCGATTACGCACATAATATTTTATAAAGTTTGTCACAAATATAAACCACCGAGCTTTGTCGGTGGTTTATATCGATTTTTACTTCAATCATCCGTTTGGTCGCTTGATTCCGATACCTGATCGGTCGGCGTTTCGTCCTCGGGGACGAGAATCTCTTTTATCAAAAATTCTCTTCCCGACAGCAAATCTTTGTCAAACGAATGGCATTTGGGACAGTATCCCTCGTTTGCAATTACGTTGAACACTTCTCCGCATTGGCGGCACTTTGCCACGCCCGGCACAACATCGAGCTTTAATTTCGTATTTTTAAAATACGGTTTTTTATCTATTGCGGCAGGCCAACACTCGTCGAGGTAGACAGGTATCACTCCGCAGAGTTCACCGACTTGCAAGACGATCGTATCGACCGACGGCAGTTTTTGCTCTTTCGCCACTTGTTCCACGACTTTGACGACCTCAAAAACTATTCCCAGTTCGTGCATATATCAATCCTTATCCTTTGAAAGCGGCTTGGCGATAATCTTACCTACGCGCTTAATTGCGTGTTTTGCCATTTCGAGAGGCAATTTTTCATACACTTTTGCAACGACGGTTTTATCGTTTCTGACAAGTTTTATCGCATCGAATTTACATTTTGTGGTGCATTGACCGCAACCCACGCACATATAAGTATCGACTTTTGCAGCGCCGCATCCGAGACAACGAGCGGTTTCCGCTTTCATTTGTTCCTCGGTGAATGTCGCTCTGTTATCCTTAAACGTGCCGTCGTTTTCCTTGATGTGCAACGGACGTTGACGTTTGACGTTATCGTATCCGCTCAAATCGAGATTGCTCTTGTCAAGTTCGACAAAGACTCTTCTGTCTCTGCCGTACTTTTGCGTTTGACCGGGCCATACCGCTCTATGCAATGAAATAGCACCTTCTTTTCCGCCGGCTATTGCGTTTATTGCAAATTTCGGACCGGTTACGCAATCTCCGCCCGCAACTATATTCTTGTCGCCCGTGACATAGAATTCATCGACTGCGACAGTGTTGTTTCTGTTGAGCTTGACGTTTGTGCCTTCGAGCAAGTTGCCCCATTCGATTCTTTGACCGATGGAAACGAGAACGTAATCGGCATCCACGACAATCGTATCGTTTTCGTCGTATTTGGGAGCGAATCTGCCTTCATCGTTGAAAACGGACAAACATTTCTTAAATTCTACGCCGACGACTTTGCCGTTTTGAACAACTATACGTTTAGGTCCGTATCCGTTGTTTATGACGATATTTTCGCTCTCCGCCTCCTCGATTTCTTCATCGAGTGCGGGCATTTCGGCTCTTTGTTCGAGAGAATACATGTTTACGGTTGCAGCGCCGTATCTGACCGCCGTTCTTGCCACGTCGATTGCAACGTTGCCGCCGCCGATGACAACGACGTTTCCGTGAAGCTTTTCCGCTTTTTCGAGTGCGACGCCTTTTAGGAAATCAACGCCCAAAATAACGCCGTTTGCATCTTCTCCGTCCACACCGAGTTTTCTTCCGGCACTTGCGCCGATTGCAAGATAGAACCCGTCAAAGCCCTCTTTCTTCAAATCGTCTATGGTTTTGTCTTTGCCGACTTCGACGCCGGTTTCAAACTTCACGCCCAGTTCGCGCAAAATATCGATTTCCGCTTCAACAACGTCTTTTTCGAGTCTGAATGCGGGAATTCCAAGTGTCATCATACCGCCGAGTTTGTCTTCCTTTTCAAAAACGGTCACGCTGTAACCGTCCACGGCAAGATAGTACGCGCAAGAAAGACCGGCGGGGCCCGAACCTATCACTGCGATATTCTTCATGGAATAATCGTGCTTTTTCTTGGGGATAAATCTGTCGCTGTTGTTTTTATCTTTATCCGCAATAAACTTTTTGATTTCGTCGATTGCGACGCCTTTGTCGATTTGACCGCGCGTGCAGGCATCTTCACACTTGTGCGGACAAATACGACCGCAGATCGCCGGGAACGGATTTTCTTTCTTGATCAATTCCAAAGCGTCTTTATATTTGCCCAAAGACGCAAGTCTGATGTAGCCTTGAACGGCAATATGGGCAGGACATGCCGTTTTGCACGGCGCAGTACCGCTCTCGAGAGTATCTTGTCTGTTTTCGCGATAATCGACGTTCCACTTGTCTTTGCCCCAAACGGTATTGCGAACGGTATCGTATTTCTTTGTTTCAATCGGAGTTTTTGCACATATCTTTTGACCGAGTCTGACGGCGTTGGTAGGACAGTTTTCGACGCATTGTCCGCATGCGACGCAGTTCTCCTGATTGATTTCGGCATGGTAGTTGCTTCTTTCGGCATCCGGACAATTGAACATTGTAGAGATGCGGATTGCAAAGCACGAGCAAGCGCAGCAGTTGCATATTGCCGCCGATTCGCCCGGCCCTTCGAGGTTGGGCATTTGGTGCATCAAGCCGTTTTCTTCCGCTTTTTTGAAAATGGCTTCGGCTTCTTCTCTCGTGATTTGTCTTGCCTTGCCGGTTTTTATAAAGTATTCCGCGCCCGAACCCATTTGGACGCACATATCGTCCTCGAGGTGTCCGCACCCTTCTCCGATCATTCTTCTTGAGCGGCGACAGGAACAGGGCGACACGGAAAACGTGTCGTATTTATCGAGATAGTATGAGATTTTCTCGTAAGGCACGGCTTGGGTATCGCTTGCGATTGCCGATTCGATGGGGATAACTCTCATCATGCTTGCGCCGTACGGCAACATAGTTCCCATCGACTCCATAAGTCCGCGCGTGTACGCTTCGAATGCTTTTGCTATCTCCGGATGTTTTTGGACGTTTTCGGTGCATCCGACCATCATTTCCAACGTGCCGGGAGCAAAAATCTGCATAAAATAAAGCGTCTGACCGTTCTCGGTATAGATTTTTATAACGCCGAGATGTCCGAGTCTGTCAAGAATTTGTTTTGTTTCTTCAAGCGATTTGCCGCACTTATCGGCGACGTATTCGAGAGTTCTCGGTTTTCTGAGTCCGAGACTTGCGGCGACATCCGCTTCTTCATCCGTAAGACAATTCAACGCATAATATTCCGGAGATTCTTCGGTGATTTTTGTCATCATGCCGGCAAGACCGCCCATAACTTTGACAAGATGAAGGATGCTTTTTCTCATTGCCATAATTTTGTTACCTCTTGTTTTATTTTAATATTTTAAACTGAATCCAAGCGTTTCCGCACGAAACGGTTCGTTATCGAACATAGCGTTCATTTGTTTAGCTCGCTTAAATTCAGCAATTTTCAAAGTAGTATTTTGTATTTTTCGGGAACGGCATTGTCGATTTGCGCCGATAGCTCCTCTTTCGTAATGCGTTTATCGCTGAAAATCCAATCTCGCACCGCATAAACGCATCCGTATATAATGATTTTTGCCGTATAAATTTCGTTTTGCGATAAAGCGCGACCGTTCTTTTCCACGCACTTGTCGTTCATTCTGGCAAACGAATAGTCAAAAACGTATTTGTCATACGAATTGTCGCCAAGATATAAGAACGCGTTTTTTATTCTGTCTATATCGTTGTCGATGTAGGATAAAATGCTGTTGAACAGATCCTCCCAGCTTTTGCAGGCATTGTGCGCAAAAATTTCGTCCAATACCCTCTTATAGTTATAATTCATCACGTCGAATTTATCCAGAAAATAGCGATAGAACGTTGATTTCGACACACCGGCATTTTCAATTATCATGTTTACGGTGATCTTTTCAAGAGGATACTTCCTGAACAATGCGTTAAAGCTATCTGTTATATGCTGCTTCGTGATATCTTTTGACATGTTTGTCTCCGATTGTTTTCTGAAATCACATGATTAATTCTATATTAAATTGTTTTCCTCGAATTATCAATAGATATCGGTAAAAACACATCGACAAATGCGATACTTTTCTCGATTTTAGTATCATTTTGACACTAAAACGAAAATTAGTGTCATTGTGCATATTTACAAAGCGCACCTAAAAATGTATCATTAAAAAAAAGATTAAAAATCCTTATTAAAAGGGATAAAAAGGAGAACTTTATGGACAACGAAAAGAAAGTCGCGCTCAAAGAGCGACTCAAAAAAATGTTTGCTCCGGGCCCCGAAGCAATGGATTACAAAGTAACGCCTGCTCTTGACACCGTTCTGAAGTGGTTTATGTTTACCGTCACCATTCTCGGCGTCTCCGTGCTCACGTCAAAATTCCAAGTGTACGGCAACATTTTCTGTAACCTTGTGCTCGGCATCATAGTCTTGATTGCGATGAAACCCGTGTTCTTCGAGGCTTTGAAGCTCTCGACTCTGCTTGTAGGAAGATTTATCGTCTTATTTGCCTGTTTCGGTCTTCTTCCCGGCCCGATCTTCGTAGTCATCGTTTTGGGACTTTACATCATAAACATCCTCGAAGCGACTATGACGGACTTCTTTAAAAACAAACAATACTTCAACGGCGTTTCCGGATTGTTTGTCGCAATGGGTGCTTCCGCATTTTTCCTCGGCTCCACTTGGGGAACGACAACCACCGAGTTCTCTCAAATCTACTTCATTGACGGTTTCTCACACCTCGGCACGAATATCGAATTCACATCCGCATATTTCACGAATCAAGCGAATTTGTTCAACGGTGTCGTCACCGGAACGACAAGCGTCGGCATCGGCATAACCATCGCAATGATTATCGCTTACACCATCTGGAACTGGCTCTTCGTCACAGGCGAATTTTCTTCTTCCGTAGCATTGATGCACGTAGGTTTCTTGCTTGCACCTATCCTCGGCGTATTCATCGGCCCGCTCGTCGGCATGGGCAGATTCGGCATGGCTCCCGATCCGGGTCTCTGGCTCTTGTTCAGAGCAAGCACGCTCACGTTCGGCGGCATTTTGCAAATCGGATGCAAAAACTGGTTTGAACAACACTTCTATTTCGAGAAGTTTGACAAAGCAGTCAACTATATCAAGAACAGCAAGCCCATTCAAATCACTTGCATGATCATTTGCTGCTCGCTTATGGTGTTTGCCGTCGTCGCAGGATTTGTTCCCGCTAAATAATGAATACCGACGTGCTTTTTGATGTCAAATCAACCGATGCAAAATAACACTGTGGTCGATTTCCTTTTGGACGACCATTCTCTCGTGAGAATTTAAAATCAAAAAAACTCAATCCGATTAAAGCATTATTTTGCTCGCAACAAGCCAATAATACGAACTCTAATTTAGGGTTCGTATTATTATTTGCTCGAGAATTCTTTTGTACCAAGTTAAAAATTTAGAGTAACGAAATCGGGCAATACCAAGCGTTTCTGCTGTACGGAACAAGTTCGTCGCTCATACATAACAGTAGCACCTATCGTTTTACAGTTACTTTGCAATTATAAAAAGCATAAAAAACAAGTCGAACAGGGTTCAACTTGTCTTCTTTGTGGTGGAGATGCGGGATTTGCCTTACAGCGATTGCTACCGAAGGTCAATCGCGTGCAGCCGAAGGGGTTCACACGGCAATGCCGTGTTGCGATTTTTCAAAATCGCAATAAATCCCCGCTTCGACGATATAAAAAAACAAGTCGAACAGGGTTCAACTTGTCTTCTTTGTGGTGGAGATGCGGGGATTTGAACCCCGGTCCACCCGACCGTCCTCGGCACTTTCTACACGTTTAGTTGGTGATTAAAATTTTTCTTGCTTCGGTTCACCTACAAACCTTGCTTCGATGATCTCGTGATAACAACAATCCTACCGAGAAATCGGATTGCGTTGTCTGTTTTTCTGACGCCGATTGCTGAGGGAACAGAAAACCTCAGGTCGACGTGCTGACTAAATTACGCAGCAAGAGCGAACTCCATAGAGGAGCTCTTTTGATTGTTTTTTGCGTTTAATTTTAACGTTCCGTTTTAACGTAGCCGAGCCTACGACGTGCTTATCCCGTATCAGACCGAATGTCGAATCCAAAACACCCCCGAAAGCGGACAATCAAAACCGCCTTGGTGCAATGATTATATCACATTGTATTCAAAAATCAACTCGATTTCGATAATTTAGATAAAAAACAGCCGTTTATTTGCGGCTGTTTTTTGAAATTAGGTGCGTTAGATGCGGCAAAATTACTTGTTCATCACTTCAAGGCATTGTGCGAAGAATTTCGTTGCGGTTTCCATTGCGTCGATGCTCACGCGCTCGTTGATTGCGTGGATGCGTTTTTGATCGTCGAGCGTCATAAGGAAGGGCGTAAAACGGTAGATGTTGTCGCACACGTCGCCGTAATAGCGGCTGTCGCTGTTTGCGATAAACATATACGGAGCGGTGACCATCGTCGGGAATATTTGCTTGATTGCGACGTTGAGATCGTGCCACGGTTTGACGTCGATGGGCGAAACGGCGGTCGCTTCCGTGCCCTTGCCGTGCCTTTCCACCTTGACGTTTTTGCCGAGAAGTTTTTGAGTGTATTCAAGCACTTCGTCGCTGCTCACGCCCGTGATGATACGCGTGTTTATATTTGCCGTAACCTTGGGCGGAATTACGTTTTCCGCATCGCTTCCGTGCAACATTGTTTGCGCAAACGTCGTTGAAATGAGCGAGTTGGTAAGAGGAATTTTTTTGAACACGAATTTGAGCAGCGGGCTCAAAATATCTCTGTTGACGAGTATGAATCTAAACGGGAATTTGACGTGCGGAGCGATGAGCTTGAACGTTTGCTTTGTTGCAGGCGTCCACTTGCTAGGCATGGGATGCTTGTCGAGTTTTACAAGTGCCTTGCCCATGATAGCCGCCGCAGACGGTTTTGAGGGATTGGATGCGTGACCGCCCGCTTTCTCGACGGTGAGCGTCATGTTCATATTGCCCTTTTCACACGTTGCGATAAGGCCGAAAAGTTTGTCCTCACCTATCATTTTGCCGTCGATAATCGTGCCGCCCTCGTCAACTATGTATTCGAGGCGGATATTTTGCCGTTTAAACCAATCGCAGATATGTGCCGCGCCCTCTTCCGTCCAAGCCTCTTCGTCATGGCCGAAGCAGAAATACACGTCACGCTGAGGTTGCCACCCTTCCGAGAGCAATTTTTCCGTTGCTTCGAGAAGGGAAATCATCGTACCTTTCATATCCTGCGTTCCGCGTCCCCAAATGAATCCGTCGTCTATCGTGCCGCCGAACGGTTCGTAATCCCAGCCCTCTTTGGGAGCTGGTACGACGTCTTGGTGTGCCAAAAACGCGCCTGGAAGCAAAGACGAATCTTTGCCTTTGAAACGGTAAACAAGGCTGTAATTGTTTATAACGGTTTTTTGAGCCGTCTTGTGAACGAGCGGATAAGTTTTCTCAAGCCAAGCGTGATAGTCGTAAAAAGGCTGATCTACGCCCTCAAATTCGCCGACCATAGACACAGTCGGGATTTGGACTGCCTCCGAAAGATGGCGCGCTATGAGATCTTTGTCGAACTCTCTTGCTTTGTACTCCCCTGCGTCGATTTCTTTCGGCCTGCAAAGAAGAGTGCGAATAATCATTGTTGTAAGCAACATAACTTTTCTCCTGCGTATGAGATATTGATATTATAATATCCATTCTGCGCTTTGACAAGATGCAAACGATTTTTTTGTACAATCGTATTCGATTTTTGTCCGCAAAACTTGAGCGAAAATGCACAAAGTTGACATTTATGTTCTATATGATAAAATATAAAGGATAAATCGGAGGTTTATTATGAAAAAGAAAGCATTGCTGCTTGTCGGGATTCTTATAATCGCCTTGACATTCTCAACCGTTTTGGTCGCCTGTAACCCCGACAAGATGGAAAATATAGTCGGCACGTACAAGCTTGTCGTCGACACTCGCACCCAGTACGAACAGGAAACCGTTGACAACATTGCAACGTACGGACGAGAAGCGTATATCGTCCTCACCGGCGAAGATTACGGTTACTACATATACAAGGACAACGACACTCCGCTCTGCGCGCGAAAAGTCAAACTCAAATACACTTTGAACGACGAAAACCAAGTTACGTTGATAAGCTATATCCTCGGCGAAGGCGTAAACGGCAAGACTTTCAACGTCGATTCGAGAGATAGAATCGCACTGATTTCGCGCTGGCCGTCCGCAAGCAAAATCATTGACGCGTACGACGTCCGGTTCAACAAGGTAAGCGACAAAACCGACCTTTCGACAGTGAAGGAAGCCTACGGCGAATTGCCCGTGTTCGACTATGATTTGTATCAATACAACTCGACGTATTATGCGGAAATCACAAACAACTTGCAAAAGAATTTTAGCAAATACATTTACAAATACTACGCTGTCGATTCCGCAAAATGCACCGCAACACTCTATTATGCGTTGAAAGAGGACAAAATTCCTGTCGTCGAAAAGAACATTGCAGTGTCCTTCACTCGCGACCAAGAAACGAATAAACCCGTCAAAATGACCATCGGCGACGTCGAATACGACCTTACGAGCGGACTTCCCACCCGCCCCGTCCAAGTGACCGTAAGCGGCGAGGTCGTTGACGTCGAAGAACAATTGTGCTGGTTCAACTATTCCGAAGTCGCCCCCGAAGACTACGACGCATACTTCCTCGGCTTGATTGAAGAATACGAACAATCCCTCAAAGACGCCGAATAAATCAATCATTCAAATAACAAAAAAACGATTGCCTATCACGCAATCGTTTTTTTGTTGTACTAAAAGAAAATCTAATCATATTGTACACTCATATGTTAAATCCGCCTTATAAAGCGAGGCAAGATATGCTCTGAAAATCAAGCAATGACTATGCTGCCGCCGTCGGCGGAGGTGAATTTGAAAGCGGTTTTGCCGAGGGCTTGCAGCGAATAGGCAAAGCCTGCGTTGTCGGAGTTGCCGATCAAAGCGTTGACTGCCGTCGTGCCGATTTGCAAATTCATATTTTCCGCGCTGCCGATTTTGAGCACGGCGTCGAGCGTGTGGAACAAATCGTCCGTATCGTCCGCCGAAAGATTGTTGAGTTTGAGTTCCTTATGCGCGACGGAGTAGCCCATTTTATCGTCGGTCTTTTCCACTCTCACGGTTGAAGACACGTAGAGTTCGTCCGGCACGTACTTTTTGAAAAGCGAGAACGGAAAGTCGTTCATTTCGTCCTTAAACGGTTTAAGATTGACTTTTGCCACCACGTTGAAGTCCGCGCTGCCGTTCTCGGAAACGTTTGCAAAATCCATTTGAACGAGCCTTACGGACAATTCCTTTTCACCGATTTTGACCACACCGCCCGTTTGACCGAAGAAAATGGTTTGAGCTAGTGCGCCTGCCTGCTTGGATGAAAACACGATATCGTCCGCAAACGGCATCGGGGACGTTATTGCGGAAAAGTCCACCTTGTAGCCCTCGTACCCTTCCCCCTCGTTATACGAGATGAGTCCGTTTAGGTTTTTGTCCATAGCCGTCTTGACGTCCGCCATATCGTTTGCGGAAAACGCATTGGGACAAAGAGTTTTTTCGTCGGGTGTTTGCGACAGCGTTTTGAGTTGACCTGCGGTTCTGAACAGATCGATTCCGTAGGTCGAACGAACGTAAATATATCCGCCGATAACCGTAACGCCCGCAAGCGCAACAATGACGATAAGCGTAATAATAAGTCCTTTTATTGCTTTCATAAATACTCCTATGAGTAGACAGTTCGGCAAAAGCCGATATACCTGTCGAAGCCGTCCGCATTGACTACGAACGGCTCGTTGTTATTATATCATCTTATTTCTTTTTGGTAAATAGTGCTTTGATTTTTGCTCCGAGATTTTTGAAGAAGTTTCCGATTGCGGTAAAGCCTTTCTTCAATGCAACGCCAAGGTTTGCAAACGTCTTTTTCTTGACAGCAAACCAGAAGATTGCAAATCCGCCGATTCCCGCAAGCAGCA
>FR895514.1 GCA_000434435.1 Firmicutes bacterium CAG:475 | reverse complement strand
AGGGGGATATTTTATTTATGGTAAACTTTGTAATCCCTACTGAAATAGTATTATGACAAGACGTGAATTAGCCGAATCGAACTTTGTTGCAGGATACAGTTGTGCGCAAGCGGTTGTCAAAGCCTTTGCAGACGTCACCGGTTTTGACGGCGAAGCGGCAATGCGCCTTTGCTCGTCTTTCGGCGGCGGCATGGGAAGGCTCAGAGAAGTTTGCGGAGCGGTGAGCGGAATGTTTATCGTCGAAGGGCTTTTGGAGGGCTATTTCGATCCGACCGAACAAGACGCGCAGGCACAAAAAGCAGCGCATTATGCGCGTATTCAAGAACTTGCAAGACGTTTTAAAGAGCGCAACGCATCAATCGTATGTCGTGAGATTCTTGGCGCAAGAGCAAGCACCAATCCCACTCCCGAAGCGCGAACTCCCGAATATTACAAAACGCGTCCGTGCGCAAAAATGTGCGGTGACGCGGCGGAAATCCTTGAAAACTTCTTGATTGAAAGAAAGTTGATTTGATGACGCAAAACGGTGTTTTTCTGTTGAAAATACCAACATAAAATGTCGATTTTGCAAATAATATACATATGAGCTTTTACGACGTCGTATATGAGCAAGTCAAAAAAATTCCGCACGGCAAGGTTGCAACCTACGGGCAAATCGCTTGTCTTTGCGGTTCTCCGAGGGCATCGCGCGCAGTGGGGTATGCTTTGCATTTCAACCCCGATCCAAAGCACGTGCCTTGTTTTAGAGTGGTCAATCGTTTCGGAAGATGCGCTCCTGCATTTGCGTTCGGCGGTGCGGAAGTGCAAGCAAATTTGTTGCGTGCCGACGGTATAGAAGTTGACGAGGACGGTTACGTCGATTTGGCAAAATATCAATGGAATCCCGATCGAGATTGAAACAAAAGCAAAAATTTCGCATCAAAAAAAGCACACCGCGGTGTGCTTTTTTATATCGTTTTGAAAGTTAATCGTTTGTTTTTCTTGCGTCTTTTAGAGCAAGAAGAAGATTGTATGCGTCGGTTTTGGCTTGCGCCAATGCGTCGTCGAGGGCGGAGCGTGCTTCGCTTAACGCTTTGACCACTTCGGATTGTTCGAGCATGCGTTGTATTGCTTGTTTGTCTTCTTGTGTTGCAGCTATATCGGCGGTTGCTTCATCGCATTTTTCTTGCAGATAGTTTATTGCGTTTTGCACCGCTTGCGAGCTTGTGTAGTCAACGTCGGCGGTGTAGTCGGAGATGAAGTTTTCCAAGTCGAACGAGAAAGACGAGAACGAACCGAGCAACGCTTGCGCTTTTTCGAGGGACGTTTTCACGTGTTCGGCAACCGTCAGAGCAGTTTTGGTTGCCAAAGAATAATCGTCTTTGTCATACGTTGCAAAGTTTGTAAAATAGTTCAGAGCGGTTTGATAGGCTTTGGCAAAATCCGTTCTGTCGTCGCAGTTTCTGTACGAAGTGTTGAAAAGGCTGTTGAGTTCGTCTTTGTCAATCACGATTTTGCCATCTTGCATATAATCTTTGACGAGAGAATCTGCAACGTCAACGGGCAGTGAAGCCATCGCTTCGACGTCGTTTGCCGAGAGTGAGTAGACGGGGTTTGCAATAAGAGCGTTTTGGCAGGAACGGTAAAATTCAAGCGACAGTTTGCTTGTGCTTGCCACTGCCAATTTAGCAGCCGCCAAAGTTTGTTTTGCCACCGGGATACTGCCGATGGGGGATTGCGCGAACGCATCCGCCAGCTTGTTGTAGAAATATTGCACGCACACGGCGTTTTCGATTGTTTGCGTTGCGCTGTCGAAAACGAATTGCGCGCGGTTGGTCGCGTCCTTGTATGTGTCGTCGAATTTTTGCGTGAGGTCGGATTGCAACTCGTTTGCTTTGGTTATGAGATCCTGCGTGGTTTTGCTCAACGCCTCGTCCAAAGCAAGTCCGTTTTCGACGGCTTTTTGCACAAGACGATAAGTTGCAATGTCGAGATTTTGTATCGCTTGATTTTCGGGATGTTGCGCCTTCAACGTTTCGAGCTCGTTTTCAAGCACGAAGTCGCACGAGTTTGAAATGTAAACGGAAATGGATTCGTCCGCGTTTTCCACGGCGGAAGTGAATTTTTTGCTTATTTTTTCAAAAACGTCGTCGGCTTTTTCGGATACGACCTCGACGGATACGTTGGCATCGTCCTTGACGTAGCCGTAGCGGACGGCGCAAGATGCAATGTTGCCGAGCGCAACGTCAAGTTCTGCACCGACGATTCCGCTTTCTTCAAACAGCAAGACTTTGCCGTCGCGGTTTGCACCGTACGCACTCATGACGACGTCGTTTTGATCGAGCACAAGCTCAACGGACGGATTGACGTCGATGCGCACGAAAGAGGTTGCGCGTTGCGGCTCGGAGGTGTGGGGATGACTTGTGTAGATTGAATTGCACGCAACCAAAATCACCGCACAAAGCACGGTGATTGCAAGGCAAAGAGCCAAACAAAATGTGAGCAAACCTCTTCTTTTCATCCGTTTTTCCTCCTGCAATCCGCAAAAGATAGGAGACTGCAGTCGAGCATAATATCGTTTTCGATATAAATATATACTCTAAATATAAAAAGACAATAAATTTTTCTTAAAGAAATCTAAATTTTTTTCACAAGCATTAAAAAATGCGGGCAAATCGGACAAATTGAGCGAAAAATAATATTGAGTTGTTATATTTTTTTTGGTGTGGTAAAATAATGGCATGACCAAGCAAGAACTCGACAAATTGATGTTGCGCCTGCAACGAGGCGACGAAAGCGCGTTTGAGGAAATCTACAACGACACCAAACGCGGTCTTTTTGCGTTTATCATGTCGATTTGTCGCAACTATCAGACCGCCGAGGATATGATGCAAACCGCATACATAAGGCTTAGGACGACGATTGCGTCTTACAGAGCAGGCTCGAATGCGTACGCTTGGCTATATACGATTGCCAAAAACGCAACGCTCAACGAAATCAACCGCGCAAAGCGCGAGAGTGCAACCGACTCTTTCGAGGACGAAGCGAAATTCGGTACGTACTCCATAGACGAGGAAATGTCCCCCGTCACGAGCGCAATGAACAAAGTGCTCAACGAGGACGAGCGGCAAATCGTCACCTTGCACGCCATATCCGGATTTAAGCATCGAGAGATTGCAGAGATGATGGACAAGCCGCTGGGCACTGTGGTGTGGTCGTACAACAACGCACTTTCAAAACTCAAAAAAGAATTGCAAAAGGAGGACGAAGAATGAAACTTAAAGACATCGAAAAAGGGCTCAAAAGCGAGCAAAATTCTCAACAAGTTCCCGACGTCCTTCAACGCGCAAAAAAAGCACCGATAAACAGACTGCTTGACGGACAAACTCCGCTCAAAGCGTTTGACAAACAAACGGCGGTGCGCCTTCTTTGGTGCGCAATGCTTTTGCTTGTCACGGCGGTGTTTGCCATAGGCGCAATCGCCCTGATTCCGAAAGGAGAGCGAGAACAAGTCGAACTTTGCTACGTCAATATAAGGATTGAATCGGATGGCGAAATCACAACTTACGGCATGGTTGTCGAGGATTGCGAAACGGTTGCGGTTTTTGTGCTTGAAAAGCAAAACGCAGAGGTCGTCGCACGCGACATGCAAAAGAAGGGCGATTACGTTGAAAATGCAATAAACGACGTTTATCAAGCAAAAAGCGGTGATAAAGTGTTGATTTGCGTGCTTTGTAACAACGACGCCGGCGTCTTGTCAACGCTTGTGACAAGCGTTTTCGAGGGGAAGGGAATCGACGTAAAATCCACTGCCGATACGTCGCAAGCACGTGCCGATTTGAAGGCGTTTGTCGGCAACGCAGAGGCAAACGATATAGATACGCTCATTGACGAATATCTTGCAAAATTTTGACAATTCAAGCAATCGACAAACAAAAAAAACGATATTAAAAATCGACGATAATTTAAAGTTTTCGTCGATTTTTTCGTTTAAAAACGCTTAAATAGCGCGGCAAGGCAAAATAAAGTTGAAAAATAAGGATAAGACGTGTATAATAGTTTCACAAAATCTATTCATACTACGAAATGTGCGCCCGTGCGCACGCAAGGTGATTATGAAAAAAGCACTAATGATTTTTTGCATCGTACTCGTTGCCGTGCTCGCATGCTCGGTGTTTGTGGCGTGCAATCCGCAAGTCAATCCCGGCGAGGACAACAACGGACACAATCAGTACGAGCAAGCAAAATATACCGTCACTTTCAACGTGAACAGCAACGATTTTAAGCTCACCAACAACGTCGTGAAAAACGTTTTGGCAGGCACTTCGGTCGATGCTCCGAAGAATGCCGACGGCTCTAAAATCGTTCCGCTCAAAACGGGTTATACGTTCAAGTATTGGTCTGCGGACGGCACGAACGAATTTATATTCGGTCAAACTCCCATTGTCAAAAACACCACTATAACCGCAATTTACACCAACAACACATACGAACTTACTCCGCACATTGACAAAAAGGTTGTCGCAACAAAGGGCGAGGACGGAGAATACGTCTATTCCGTCGAAGATTTCGCAACCGGCGCAACCATTGCAAGCGATACGAAACTTGTCGTAACCTACAACGTCAAGAGCGAAAATCTCGATTGCCCCACGGCGGCGGACGGCGACGAGTTTATGTTCTGGTTCTACTTTGACAAGGACGGCAAACCCGTGCGTTTGACCACGTTTGCAACTTCGTCTACGGCGGCGGTCAAAACCGAAAACACCTGGCTTTTGACAAAATCGGTGGACGTGTACGCAATGTTCAAATCCACTCTTCCAAAGGTTGAAGTGCAATACGTCGATTCTCTTTCGGACAGCTCGTATCAGACGAGATTCTATCCCGTCACCGAAAGCATTGCGCAAACGGAATCCGACGATATAGTTGCAAACTACACCTCGAAAGCCGGTTATAAGTTTGCAAAATGGTTCTATCGACAAACGGTCACCGTTGACGACAAGGAAACCGTCGTCGACAAAGACTTTACTTTCAAAACCGACGATACGACGGGCACTACGCTTTATTCTGCATGCGGACTCAAAGATTATTTCACGCCCGCAACGATAAAGATGTACGCAAAATGGACGAAGCAAATTTCAATCGCGTCGGTTGACGATTTCAGACTTTATCACGATTTGCTCCGCAAGGAAAATCCCACCGAGGCAGAGCAAAAGGACATAAACGAACTTTTGGAAGCGGACGTCAAAATTTCGTCGATAGATTTCGGCGCAAATGTATTTGAACCGCTTTTTGACGAAAACCACGTGTTCAGCGGCACGATCGACGGCGCAACTTACGGCGAAAACGATCAGGTCACCGCAAGAGCAAAACTCATCGGCGGTACGTTCGGCAACGCAAAACACGCTTCCGTTTTCGGATATGTGTCGGGTACGATTGAAAATATCGCGCTTGAAAACGTCAAGTTGAAAGTGGAAAAGAACGCAGATGGCAAGTTTGAAAACGTCGTGTATATCGGCTTTGTCGCAAGCGTGCTTACCGGTCAAATCGAAAACTGCTCGGTAAAATCCACTCCGCAAATTTTCGGTGAAAAACTCGAAGGTCAAGACTGGACGAATTTAGGCATGAAATCCGTTTATTTCGGAGGTATTGCGGCAAAGGTGGAAGGCAACAATGCCGTGCAAGACACGGGTATGGTGCGCAATTGCGACGTTGATTTCACAGCGAGCTTTGCGTGCGAATCCTTGCTTTTCGGCGGCATTTGCGGCGCGGGCAACTCATCGAGCGTACTCTCTTCAAACACCGTCAAAGTCACTCTTTCGGACGTGTATTGCGCAGATGACGCTCAATCTTCAAACGGCAGATCCTTTGTGAAGATCGGCGGTATCACCGCAACCAACGGCGGTAGGATTTCAAAGAGCGACGCCACTATCGGCGTGGCAAGTCTCACAAGTCTTGACGAGGCGTATTTCGGCGGCGTATGCGCAGACAATTCTGGCAGCGTCATCACCACCAAGGCGGACGCAACCTTGAACGCAACCGTCGGCGGAGCAATCTCTCAAATCGTGTGCATAGGCGGTATAATAGGCAGAAACGAGGGTTATGTTTACAACAGCTATTGTCTGGTTGACGTCAAAGTCGTCGCTCAAAAGGCAAACGGCATTGTCGCGGTAGGCGGCATCGTCGGCAGCAATTTCAGCGACAAGACGGATTCCAGCTCCACAACGACGTCGGGTATCGGAGCAATCAATTCAACCTATGCCGTCGGCTCTATAAACGTCAGTGCAACCGCCGAAAAGGTTGAACTTTACGTGGGCGGCATTGCAGGCAGAAACTCTCAAAGCAAAATCGCAAATTGCTTTGTCGTCACCGACATCGCAGTCAAAAACGCTCAAAGCGGAACGAGCAACGTCGGTCGTACATTCGGCAAGCACGAGAAGAAAGCGTCCTTTGCAACCGCAACCGTGCATTATGCAAAAGACAGGACTTTCACGCTCAACGACAGCGCGGACTTCGAGTACACCGAAAATATGCAAGGCAACGGGCGCGTCTCATCCGACTTTAAGTCCGACGCAATCCTCAAAGACAAAAACCTTCTTCTCTTCGACAGCGAAGTCTGGAACGTCGTCGACGGCGAATATCCCACGCTCAAATAATAACGGATTTATAACGTTCGCATGACGATTTTGTCGCATACGATATTAAGCGCGCGCCCGTGGGCGCGCGTTTTTTCGCACTAAATAAATATTATCTTATAATTTTTAGTAAACAATAATTTGTGCAAATACGGTCTGTTTTCGGCGTTATTTGTCGCATACGTTCCCCATGCGGCTATTCGACGGTATTGACAAGCGGACGATGTGATAATATAATTTAGCAAATTCGGTTGCCGTAAAGACTAAGCGTCAACGCGCCGATTGGAGAATGAATATGCAAAATATCATTGAAATCAACAATTTGGACAAGAGTTTTCAAGACGTCCACGCGGTCAACGATTTGTCGCTGCGCGTCAAAGAGGGCGAATTGTTTGCGTTTTTGGGTGTAAACGGCGCAGGCAAATCCACGACGATATCCATCATGTGCGGTATGCTTGCAAAAGATGGAGGCAAGGTGTTTATTGACGGCAAGGACGTTGACAAGGACATGCGCGAGATTACCAAAGAGTTGGGCGTCGTGTTTCAAAACACCGTGCTTGACGCAAAACTGTCCGTCAAAGACAATTTGACGTCGAGAGCCGCGCTTTACGGCATCACCGGCAAAGAGGCAAAACAAAGGATTGCACATCTTGCCGAACTTCTTGAATTTAAGGATATACTCAACCGCACTTTCGGCAAACTTTCGGGCGGACAAAAGAGAAGAGTGGACGTTGCGCGCGCACTGCTCAACAATCCCAAAATTCTCATTTTGGACGAGCCTACGACGGGACTCGATCCTGAAGCGAGAAAGGCTCTTTGGAGCGTAGTGACGTCTTTGCGCAAGAATCAGAACATGACGGTGTTTTTGACGACGCACTATATGGAAGAGGCGGCGGACGCTGATTACGTCGTGATTTTGGACAGCGGCAAAATCTCCGCCGAAGGCACTCCGCTCGAACTCAAAAACAATTATACCGGGGACTTTGTCACCATATACAATGTTGACGAGGACAAAATAAAGGCACTCGGTTTGCCTTACGAAAATATAAGGGACGCCGTCAGAATTGCGGTTAAGAACACGGAAGAGGCGCGCGATTTGATAGTCAGGCATCCCGATTTATTCACGGATTTCGAAATAACCAAAGGCAAAATGGACGACGTATTTCTTGCGGTCACCGGCAAGAAACTCGAAGGAGGCGCGCAATGAAAACGTTTTTTGCACTCACCAAGCGCAATATCAAGGTGTTTTTCAAGGACAAAGGAATGTTTTTCACCTCGCTCATCACGCCGGTGATACTTCTCGTTTTGTACGTTACGTTCCTTGCAAAAGTTTATAGAGATTCGTTTGCGTCCGCGCTTCCCGACGGCATGAGCGTGCCCGAAAAACTCGTAAACGGCATGGTTGCCGGCGAACTCGTTACGTCGCTGTTGGCGGTGAGTTGCGTGACGGTGGCGTTTTGCTCCAATCTCTTGATGGTTATGGACAAAATTTCGGGCGCAAGAAAAGATTTTCTCATTTCGCCCACAAGGAAGTCCACGATCGCGGCGGCGTATTTTTCGGGTTCGCTCCTTACGACGCTTATCGTCACTTACGTTGCCACGGCGGCGTGCCTTGTGTACGTTGCGGTGCAAGGTTGGTATTTGTCGGTGGGCGACGTGTTCCTCTTGCTCGTGGACGTATTTTTGCTTACGTCTTTCGGCACAGCTCTTTCAAGCGTCGTCAACGTGTTTTTGAAAACGCAAGGTCAGGCGTCCGGCGTAGGCACGATCGTATCGGCAGGCTACGGCTTTATATGCGGCGCGTATATGCCCATAGCGTCTTTCGGCAAAGGACTTCAAAACTTCATTTCATTGCTTCCCGGCACGTACGGCACGGCTCTTATGCGCAATCACGCGTTGAGAGGAGTGTACGAAGAGATGTCGTCGCAAGGTTTTCCAAGCGAGGTTGTGGAGGCAATAAAGGACAGCGTCGATTGCAATATCTATTTCTTCGGCGACAAGGTGAGCGAGGGTGCAATGTACGGAGTGCTTATTGGGGCAATCGTAGTGCTCGTTGCGGCGTACGTGCTTATCAACTATCTTACGAGTAAATCGCATCGCTCAATCGAGGATATCGCAAGAAAAACCAAAAGAAAAAGCAACAAAGATTAACAAAAAAACCGCGTAAAAATGTTGAAAAACGAGCGTTGGAAGCATAAAAATTCAATGCAAAAACAGCAAAAATCGAGCAAAAAATGCACGGATATTTTGCGGAGTTAAACGTAAAGGAGAAGAATTATGAATATAGAAGTGGACATAACGGGCGTCGTCTTAAAGACGGAAAGGCTTGTTTTGAGAGAATGGAAAGAGAGTGATTTGCAAGACTTTTTCGAGTATTGCTCGGTGGAAGGCGTCGGAGAGATGGCAGGTTGGGCACCTCATGAAAACATCGAAAAATCAAAGCAAATTCTTGATTTGTTTATAAAAGAGAAAAAGACTTTTTGCATAGAACTTGAAGGCAAGGCTATCGGCTCGGTGGGAATAGAAAAGTACAACGAGAAAGAGTTTCCCGAATACGACAACCTCAAAGGCAGAGAGGTCGGCTTCGTGCTGTCAAAGGACTATTGGGGCAGAGGCATTATGCCCGAGGCAGTGAAAGGCGTGCTTGCGTATTGTTTCGACACTTTGGGCTGCGATTTCGTCGCGTGCGGACACTTCGAGTGGAACGGACAGAGCAGGCGCGTGCAAGAGAAGTGCGGATTTCATTACGTGAAAACAATCGACTATACCACGCGTATGGGCACTCACGAAAAAAGCATGGAAAACGTCTTGTTCAAAGACGAGTTTGAAAAGCGAAGACGAGCGTAAAGATAAAAAACGACAATAAAAAACGATGGCAAAAACCATCGTTTTTTCATACTTTTTCAAGCGTTTTTTTGTGTTATTTCACCAGATTTTCCATGTATGCGAGATATGCTTCGGCTTTTTCGGTGGCGGCGGATTGAGAGGTTTTGCTCGTTGCGACGTAGAATTTCAATTTCGGTTCTGTGCCGCTGGGGCGCACGCAAATCCAATCTCCGTTTTCAAGGTGAAGTTTGAAAGCGTTTGTCTTGGGAAGATCGATATTTTCGACCGTTCCGTCCGCATAAGTCTTTTTGCCGAGCACGAAATCGCTTTGCGCAAGCACCTTTGTGCCGTCTATGCAATCGAAGGCGGTCGAGCGAATTTCGCTCATGATGTTTGCCATTTTTTGCATGCCGTCAAGTCCGCCGAACGTGATAGAGCGAGCTTTTTCGACGTAGTAACCAAACTCTTTGTAGAGGTCTTGCAGCACGTCGTAAATGCGTTTGCCCACGGAGTCGAAATAGCAAATCATCTCTGCAAACATCATGCTTGCAACGACTGCGTCCTTATCTCTTGCATGCGTACCCACAAGCGAGCCGTAGCTTTCTTCGAAGCCGAAGAGATAGGTATATTCTCCGCTTTGTTCCCACTCTTTGATTTTTTCGCCGATAAACTTAAAGCCGGTGAGAACGTCGAAGGTGGCAACGCCGTAGCTTGTTGCAAGCGCGCGCGCAAGTTCGGTGGTGACGATTGTTTTGACAAGCGCGCCGTTTTTGGGAAGAGTGCCCGTTTCTTTTTTGCGCAGGAATATGTAGTTTGCAAGCAAAACGCCGATTTGGTTGCCGTTGAGCAGCACGAATTTGCCCTCGTCGTTTCGTATTGCGATGCCCATTCTGTCTGCGTCGGGGTCTGTGCCGATGACGACGTCGCTTCCGATTTTGTCGGCAAGTTCGACTCCTAGGCGCAACGTATCCGCCTCTTCGGGATTGGGTACGCGCACGGTTGAAAACTCGGTGTCGGGAAGAGCCTGCTCTTTGACGACGTTGACGGTGATGCCCATTCTCGAAAGAATCGTCGTGACGGGCATATAGCCGCTGCCGTGAACGGGAGTGTAGACGATTTTGACGTTTTTGCCGTATTTTTCAACCGCTTCGGGCGAGAGCGAAAGTTTGCTTATCGTGTCGAAATACGCATCGTCCACGCTCTTGCCTATAACGGTGATATAGGGGTGAACTTTTTGATTGTCAAGCCCTTTGATATTGTCTGCCGTCAAATCGACCTCGGCTTCGCAAATGCCAAAATACGGGGTTTTATCTATAAATTCGACCACTTTATCCGTCGATTCGGGCGACATCTGCGCTCCGTCCTCGCCGTAAACTTTGTATCCGTTGTAGATTTTTGGGTTGTGCGACGCAGTTATCATAACGCCTGCAATCGCGTTGAGACGGCGTATTGCAAACGAGCACATCGGGACGGGATGCACCGTGTCGAAAAGGTAGGTGTTGATATTGTTTTTGGCAAGCACCTTTGCGACCTCGATTGAAAATTCGCTTGAAAAACGGCGCGTGTCGTAGGATATGACGACGCCTCTTTGCATCGCTTCTTCGCCAAGCGTCTTTATGTATTCGGCAAGACCTTTGGTTGCGCGTCTTACGGTGAAAACGTTCATTCTGTTCGTTCCAAGGTCAAGCACACCGCGCATGCCTGCCGTGCCGAATTGCAAGGGACAGAAAAACATTTCTTTTTTCTCTTCTTCGTTGAGAGCGCGAAGGCGAGCTTTTTCGTCTTGCGAAAGCTCGTCGCTTTGAAGCCATTGCTCGAAATTTTTCTCGTAATCCATATTGAAAGCTCCTATTTTGATGAGCAAATTATACCGCTATTATGGCGTCCGTGTCAACGGTGATGTTTTCGTTCCTCTCAAAATAATACGTTTTTGCGGCGAGTAATTGTCCGAGCGTATAAGCACGGATTTTGCGAGTTTGCCGTTCTGATAGTAGTCCAGATACCCTTGCGATTTTAACCCTTCTTTGCCGTAGGTGTCCACGACTTCCTTGCCCGTTTCCAAAGTTTCGTCGTCGCGGTATTCCACTTCGAAAGGAATCGCGCCTATCGTCATAGACCTGCGTTTAATCTCGAATTTGCCCACTCCGTAGATTTCCGCACGCAAATATTTTCCGTTTGCGCTCATGCGTATCGTTATCGGCGCGCACAGCGTGTTGACGAATCGCAAATCGCTTTCCGCAGACACCATAGCGTCGAAGGAGGGCGCAACGTAGCTCACCGGCAGAGAGTGCGCTCTCACGCAAGTTATTGCAAGGTTTGCAAGCAACGCGCAGTTGTAAAGAGTGCTTGACACTTGACAAACTCCGCCGCCCACGCCTTCGACAAAATCACCGTTTTGAATGACGTATGCGGTTTTAAATCCGTTTTCGACGGTGCGTCTGCCCACGAGGTCGTTGAAAGAGAACTCGTCCTCGGGATATAGCACCAGCCCGTCGATTTTGCGCGCGGCAAGGGCGATATTGTCTTTTCTGTTCTGCTTGCTGTCGCCGTAGTAGGTGGAAAAGTGCGCAATCAGACGATACGCTTCCGTTTCGTCGTCGATGGCAAAAACTTTTTCGGACATGTTCGCTCCTCCCGCAACAATGATAATCGTAAGCGCGAGAAAAAGTGCCGATAGGGGCAATATCCCGCGTTTTATGCATATCGTTTTCATGCTTATAGTATGTGAGGATATGAAAAAACGAAACACAGAGCAAACAAATTTTGTCGTAATAGTTGTTTTAGTGTTTTTATATAGTGTATAATAGGCGGCGAGAGAGAATAAAAATGAATACTTTAATTTTGGTTTTGTCGCTGGTTGCGGGCATTGTAGGCACGGGACTTGGCGGCGTTATAGGCGTGTTGCTCAAAAACAAGGGCAACAAGATTATGGGCAGAGTGCTGAGCTTTGCGGGTGGCGTTATGGTTGGCGTCGTCACTTTTGAGATGCTTCCCGAAGCAATCGAGTATTCGAAAATCGAAAACGCAATCGAGCAATCGGGCATACTTATTGCCGTTGCCGCGCTTGTGGTGGGCATGCTCGTCATTTTCGGTTTAAACAAACTTTTGGACGTCATCGAAAACATGCGCGATACGCACAGAAGCATAGAGGAATTGCACCACGAAACGAAAGTTATCGAGGCAAACGACGCTCTCAACGCCGATGCGGTTGCGACGGTGAAAACGCAGGAAGTGGACAAAAAATCTTTGTTGAAAGCAGGCATAATCATGCTTTTGGCAATTGCGCTTCACAATCTTCCCGAGGGTATGGCAATCGGCGCAACGGGCGCAAGCGACACTCAAACGGGCATACTTATCGCAATCATCATCGCGGTGCACAACATTCCCGAAGGCATGGCAATTTCCGCTCCGCTCGCAAGCGGCGGCGTAAAAGGTTGGAAAACGATTTTGCTCACCGCTCTTGCCGGCGCGGCAACCGTTTTGGGAGCAGTGATAGGTCTTGCCGTCGGCGGAATAAGCAAACTCGCAAGCGGCATTTGTATGGGGCTTGCAGGCGGCGCGATGCTTTACGTGACGTTCTGCGAAATTTTGCCGCAATCCATACTTATGGAAGAGGGCAGAGTGCCTGCCGTAAGCATGCTTGTGGGTATAATTTGCTCTATGATTTTCGTTTTTGCGTTTTAAGAAAAAATTTCTTTTAAAAATCGACGAATAAGCGGCAAAGTCGTGTTACAATTCAGTCGATGAAAAGCATAGCGACAAAAAGCGGAATATCGAAATATTTGACCTCGCCGTTCGACGTCGAGGTTTTTGATACTCTGAAATCCTCGAATCTCACCGCAAAGGACGAAATCAAGCGCACGGGTCGCACGAATTTCGTCATAGTCGCAAGAGAGCAAACGGGGGGAAGAGGACGCTTCGAACGCAAGTTTTTTTCACCCAAAGACTGCGGTGCGTATTTCAGCGCGGTGATTACGCCAAAGAGCGAACAAACGGAATATATCACTCCGCTTTGTGCCGTTGCAACCGCCAACGCAATTCGTCGAGTGTGTGACAAGGACGCAAAAATCAAGTGGGTGAACGACGTTTACGTCGGCTCGAAAAAATGCGTCGGGATTCTTTGCGAGGCGGTCGCGAGCAGGAATTCGGCAAATATCGACAGAATCGTCATGGGAATAGGCATAAACCTTTTCAAGCCCGACGGAGATTTCGACGACGAAATCAAAAACATTGCGGGCTTTGTCGGCGAAGGCGTCGAGGATGTAAGCAACAAAATTATCGCTCAAACGCTGAACAATATTTGGGATTTGCTTGAAAATTTCGATAAACACGAGATTTGCAAGCAGTATAAAAATCTCTCGATGCTCATAGGCAAGCAAGTTTCGGTGTGCAGAGTGGAAAGACAAGACGAAACGGCAACAGTTTGCGACATAGACGAAAGATGCAGGCTTGTCGTTGAATACGAGGACGGGAAAATAGAGAATCTGGACGGCGGAGAGGTGCGTATAAAATGGTAAAATCTCAAAACGGAATTGCAAAATCAAACAAAAAAGCGGTGTCAAGAACTTTGCGCCTTGTGCGTATCGCAATTTTCGTCGCGCTCATAATAGTAGGGGCGTTCGTCAAATTTCCCATAGGCATCGTGCCCGTATCCATGCAGTTTGCGTTTTGCATGTTCGCATCTCTCATGCTCGGCGGATTGGATTCCTTTATCTGCGTTGCGATATACATCGTAATGGGACTTATCGGTATCCCCGTGTTTTCTGCGGGCGGCGGCTTTGCCTACGTTTTGCAACCCACTTTCGGCTACATTCTCGGCTTTTTGATTGCCGCTCCCGTCGGCGGATTTATCGCAAGAGGTTTCAAAAACGACGCGAAACTCAATATTTTCCGCTTGCTTGCGGGTGCGTTTTGTTCGCTTGCAATCGTCTATACCGTCGGCGTTATGTATATGTATCTCATGCTCAATTTTTACGTCGGTACGGCAATGTCCATGTCAAAGGCATGGATGGCGGGGTGTGCGGTGTTTTTGCCCACCGATTGCAGTTGGTGCGTCGTGGGCGCACTCGTGACTTACGGTGTGCTCAAAAGATACAATCCGCAAATCACGGTGTCCAAAAAAATGCATTCCGAGCCTTACGTCAGAGAAATCGACTGATTATTTTTGCTTTTTTTGAGCTTTTTGCGTATTGTATTCGCGCGATAAATATGCTAAAATATTTATACAATAATATTTACGGGAGCAAATTATGCAAAACGAAATCACAAAACCCACAGACCTTTTGAATCAAGACGGCAATATCGCCGAGCCGGGATTTGCCAAAAAGATGCTTTATAATTACAACCGCGAAAACATAACGGCAAAGAAAACCCGTCTTAAAGAGTGGGATTACTATTACATTTCAAACAAAGAGTTCGCGCTCTGCCTTACCATCAGCGATATGGGATTCGTCGGCGCGTTGAGCCTTACGGTTATGGACTTCGTAACTCCCGCTCAATTTACAAATTCCGCAATATGCCTCTTCCCGATGGGCAAGTTCAATATGCCAAGAACGAGCGAAAAGGGCGACTGCTCCTGGAAAATCGGCAAAGTGGAAATGAAATTTGAAAACGACGGCGAAAAACGTCACCTCACGGGCGTTTATCCCAATGCAGACAAGTTCGGTACGGACGTCAAGTGGGATATCGTCATCTCCGAAGTCCCCGAAGAGAGCATGGTTATCGCAACTCCCTTCAACAAAAAAGGACATTTCTATTTCAACCAAAAAATCAACTGCATGAAGGCGGAAGGAAGCTTCTTCCTCGGCGACAAAGAATGTAAGTTCGACGGCGCGGACAGCCTTGCAACGCTTGACTGGGGACGCGGCGTCTGGACGTACGACAACACTTGGTACTGGGGTAGCTTGCAAACGCGCCTCAAAGACGGCTCTACGTTCGGCTGGAACATCGGCTACGGCTTCGGAGACACCACCGCCGCAAGCGAAGATATGTTCTTCTACAACGGCAAGTCCCACAAAATCGGCCGCACCGAGTTTATCATCCCCGGCGATAAAGAGGGTGAACCTCGCTATATGGAGGACTGGAAATTCGTCTCCGACGACGGACGTCTCGATTGCACTTTCCATCCTCTCATCGACCGTTACGAGCCGTTCGATCTCAAAGTCATGTGCATGATTCCTCACCAAGTTTTCGGCTATATCTCCGGCAAATGTGTCCTTGACGACGGCACCGTGATTGAATTGGATAATGAGCTGGGGTTTGCCGAAAAAGTTCACAACAAATGGTAAAAATTTGCTATTTGGCGAACAACTGCGTCAGGTGCAATTGCTCTGACAGTCACGTACAACAAGTACGCTCCTGCCTTAGCAATTGCAACCTTCCTTGTTCTTCATCCAAATATCAAATTTTGCAAACATGCTATTTGGCAAATTGCTCAAACGGCGCATAGGTTATGGCAACCGCCCCGAATGTCATTTCGAGGAGTGAAGCGATGTGGGAATTCCATCAATAGAAACAAAAAACTATTTGACGATTGCCACAAACCGCATTAGCCCTCGCGCCTACTATCGCGCAGAAAATCTTTGCTATCAAAATAAGAGTGACAAAAAATCAAACCACAATTTCGCAAGATTGTCTGCTTGATTGAAAGAACGGTGGGACACCCACACCCGATTGTCGTTTGCTTATTCGGAGTGTTTTTATACACGGTATATGCCTGTTCGAAGAC
>FR895513.1 GCA_000434435.1 Firmicutes bacterium CAG:475 | reverse complement strand
TTCTCGTACTAATCGTCAAGCTCGGCGCTCGCTATCTCGCCGCCTTGCGGCTCGCACTCCGAATAGGCACATTTCGTTAATAAGTGTGCTTCGAATAAGTTTTCGTTTATCCGCAATCCAAACGACGTTTGGATTGTGGGGAAATGAAACACCTAAACCTAGAAAATAAAAAAATTTATATATTCCAAAGAGGTAATCTTATGGCAAAAAACAATTCCAAAACAAAGAAATTTGCAGTGCTTACAAGCGGTGGCGACGCCAGCGGTATGAATGCTTGCGTGCGCGCTTGCGTAAGATACGGACTCAATCACGGATTCGAGGTGTACGGCGTCAAACACGGCTACAAAGGCCTTGTCAACGACGAGATTTTCAAAATGGAGTATTCCAGCGTGTCCAACTGCGTGCATGCGGGTGGCACGATTTTGCGCTCGTCAAGATGCCCCGAGTTCGTCGATCCCGATGTTATGAAAAAAGCGGTTGACAATCTGCTTGACAAGGGCATCGAAAACCTTATCGTCATCGGCGGCGACGGCTCGTTCAGAGGCGTTGAGGCTATGCACGAGCAAACCAAGCTCAACGTCATCGGCATTCCAGGTACAATCGACAACGATATGGGTTACACCGATTCCACGATAGGTTTCGACACGGCGTGCAACACTGTTGTGGACGCAATTTTGAAACTTCGCGACACCATCACTTCGCATGACAGAATCATGATTTTGGAAGTTATGGGCAGAGAGTGCGGCAACATTGCCCTCAACAGTGCGGTTGCCGGCGGCGCGGAATACGTCATCGTCCCCGAAGTGCCTACCGATGTGGATGAAGTTGCGGCAACCATAAAAGACGGTTTCGACAGAGGCAAATCATCCGCAATCATCGTGCTTGCGGAAGGCAAGACCGAGCTTACCGACGAGCTTACTCAAAAGATAAGCGAAGCAACGGGCAGAAGAGTCAATCATATGGCACTCAAATGGATGCAAAGAGGCGGCAATCCTACCGTCGAGGACAGGGTTTTGGCGGCAAAGATGGCATGCAGAGCGGTGGAGCTTATCGAGTGCGGTCAAAGCGGCAGAGTTATCGGTATAAGGGGCGGCGAAATTTTCGACACGACGGTTCTGGAAGCTCTCGCATGCAAGAAAGGTTTTGACGAAAAACTCTATGAAATCGCACAAATCATCTCAAGATAACAACTTCGCAAGAAGACGAAAAAAATATTAACGATTAAAAATAAAAAACCAACACCGCATATGCGGAATAAGGAGTAATCATGAAAAATTTGAAAGGTGCATGTATGTTCGGTCAAAGCGGCGGCCCGACTTCCGTCATCAACAGCAGCGCGGCAGGCGTATTCACCGAGGCTTTGAAGCAAGGCAACATCACGGCGGTTTACGGTCTCGAACACGGTATCGTCGGGCTTCTCAACGAAAAATTCTTCGACATGTCAAAGGAAGATCCCAAAGAAATCGAACTTCTCAAATACACGCCGTCCTCGGCACTCGGCTCGGTGCGTTACAAGCTCAAAGACGCCTCGGTCGACGACACCGATTACAAGCGTATCCTCGAAGTGTTCAAAAAGTACGACGTACGTTATTTCTTCTACAACGGCGGCAACGACAGCATGGACACCTGCAACAAGATAAGCAAGTATTTGCAATCGGTGGGCTATGAGTGCAACGTCATCGGCGTGCCCAAGACCATTGACAACGACCTTTTCGGCACCGACCATTGCCCCGGCTATGCAAGTGCGGCAAAGTATATCGCAACCACGATTATGGAAGTCAACCTCGACGCAAAAGTGTACGACACGCCTATGGTGTGCATCATCGAGGCTATGGGCAGACACGCGGGCTGGCTCACCGCAAGCGCGGCTTTGGCGGCGGTCAACGGCTTGGGTGCGGATCTCATCTATTTGCCCGAAACCGATTTTGACGTCGACAAATTCGTGGACGACGTAAAAGCTGTTTGCAAGAGAAACGGCAACAAGTGCATCGCAGTCGTGTCCGAGGGTATTCACGACAAAAACGGCACTCTCATTTGCGAAAGCGTAGGCGCGGCGGCGGCGAGAGACAGCTTCGGCCACGCACAACTGGGCGGCGTTGCGGCAATCCTTGCAAACGTCATCAAAGAGAAAACCGGCTTCAAGACAAGAGGAATCGAGCTCAGCCTTATGCAACGTTGCGGCGCACACCTTGCGTCCGAAAACGACGTCGAAGAAGCGTTCAACGCAGGCGCGTTTGCAGTCAAGAGCGCATGCGAGGGCGAAACCGACAAGATGGTCATCTTCAAGAGAGATACCGACCAAAACGGCAACTACGTTTGCACCAACGTGCTTATGCCTCTCGAACTTGCCGCAAACACCGAAAAGAAAGTGCCTGCGGAGTGGATAATCAACGACGGTACTTACGTGAGCGATGAGTTTGTCAAATATGCGCTTCCGCTCATCCAAGGCGACGCGAAAGCTCCGCGTGAAAACGGACTTCCCAGATTTGCAAGACTCAAAAAGGTCTACGCCGAAGTCAAATAGTTTGAGAAAAGTAAACAACTAATGTGGGGCTTCGTCCCCACATTAGACGTAACTAATTCAGGGCGTACTTATTAACGGAATGTGCTTATTCGGAGTGCGAGCCGCATTGCTCAAACGGCGTTGCGGTTATGACAATCGCCCCGAATGTCATTCCGAGGAGCAAAGCGACGTGGGTATCCCTTAAATAGAAACGCAATCCAAGTAACGATTGCCATTGACCGCACTTGTTTTCGCAATCACTAACCGCGCAACCACTCT
>FR895512.1 GCA_000434435.1 Firmicutes bacterium CAG:475 | reverse complement strand
TGCGGTCGAAGGCGTACCGTTTCCTACGCACCACGAAAATAACAGCTTAAGCTGTTATTTTTTTATGCTTCTAGGGACTTTTGCAACTGTGTTGCAACCACGCTTTGCGTGGCGAACCCCGGCACACCAGGACGATGTTCGCTTTTGCATTTAAAATTAGAAGTTACAGTCAATTATGTCTTTTTCAAAAACAGGTTGCCAAACGCGCGGGGCGGTGTTACAATCAAATATATATAATAATATTGAAAGGATTTTTTATATTATGTCACAAAACATTATCGATCAACTTCGCGAGCGCGGACTTGTAAAGCAAGTCGTTTTTGAGGAGGATCTCAAAAAGTTGTTGGACGAGGGTTCGCAATCGTTTTATATCGGTTTCGACCCGACTGCGGACAGTCTTCATGTCGGACATTTTATGCAAATGATCGTTGCAAAGCGTTTGCAAGACGCAGGTCATCGTCCGATTATCCTTATCGGCGGAGGCACGGCAATGGTTGGCGATCCGTCAGGACGTACGGATATGCGCTCGATGATGACGAAAGAGACCATCCAACACAACGTTGATTGTTTCAAAAAGCAAATGGCAAAATTCGTGCGTTTCGAGGGCGAGAACGCTGCGATTTTGGTGAACAACGCAGATTGGCTGCTCGATCTCAATTACATCGATTTCTTGCGCGAAGTCGGCGCAAATTTCTCGGTCAATCGCATGCTTACCGCAGAGTGCTACAAGCAACGTCTTGAAAAAGGTTTGACTTTCCTTGAATTCAACTACATGCTTATGCAATCCTACGACTTTTTGGTGCTCAACCGCAAATACGGTTGCGTTTTGCAATGCGGCGGCGACGATCAATGGTCGAATATGCTCGCAGGTGCGGATCTCATCCGCAGAAAAGAGCAAAAGGATGCGTTTGCAATTACTTTCGGCTTGCTTACGACCTCGGAAGGCATCAAGATGGGCAAGACGGCAAAGGGCGCAGTGTGGCTCGATCCCAACAAAACCGCTCCTTACGATTTCTTCCAATACTGGCGCAATATTGCGGATGCGGACGTCGAAAAGGTGTTCAGATTCCTCACGTTCGTGCCGCTTGACGAGATTGCAGAGCTTACGCGTTACAACGACGAGCGCATGAACAAAGCAAAAGAACGCCTTGCGTACGAACTTACAAAGATGGTGCACGGCGAAAAAGAGGCCGACGACGCTC
>FR895511.1 GCA_000434435.1 Firmicutes bacterium CAG:475 | reverse complement strand
ACTTGTACTATACGTCAAGCTCGGCGTTCGCTTGCTCGCCGCCGTTGCGGCTCGTGTTCCGTCTTTTAATATGCACATTCCGTGTATAAGAACGCCCTGAATTAGTGAAGATTATTCCTCTACAAGAGTGTTGCGTCGTGTACTCTAAAAGCGCATTTTAGGCGGTGCGTTGCCCCATGTCGTCGTCAATAACGTAGAGAATATTGCACTCCTCGCCCGTGCGCGCGTCAATATAAATATAATACGTTCCGTTTTGGTGGCACTCGAACTCGTAGGCAAGCACCTCTTGCGTTTCTCGAAGAGGTATGAGCGTCAGTCTGCCCTCGCCGACGGGCGGAATGGACACAACCTCGGTTGCGCTTTCAAGCGAGATTTTAGGCGGCTGTATCGTCCTTTGATGATGATTGTACGCATAGTGGGACGCGTCGAAACCTACGATCGAGTTGTCGGTTTCGTCAACTTTGACTTTGACAAGATCGGGATAGAGAATCACGCCGTCCTGCACGGGCGCAAGGTTGACAACACTTTCGCCGCTAGAAGAGGACGACCACACCACGCTCATATTTTCAAAACCCGCCGCATTGCAAAAATCTATTGCCGCTTCCGTGCACGCTTTGCTTGCGTCCGTCCGCACTACGCTTTGCGCTCCGTCCGGGCGAGAGTTGAAAGACACGAGCATACCGCCCTGCTTTGCAATTTGAACGTAGCCTTTTTGTCCGTTTGCGGAAACGATATAATCGAGCGTTTTTATATCGCCGCTCGCCTCGCTCACAAACTCGACGTCAACGGGATTTACGTTTTTCAACTTTTCTTTGACAAGCTCCGCGCCTTGTTCGACGGATATCTCATCACCCGTCAAGCCTTTGGTTTTTCTGTTCTCCAAAGCTGAAGAAAACGGCCCGTCATAAATCATTTCGGGATACTCGAAGCTCGGCTCGGAAAAGGACGAAAACGAACTTACGAACACGTCGAGCGCACCTTCGTCGGCGAGATTTAAATTTGCGTCGTCAAGATTTTGTCTTACGCTTTCAAGCGACTTTTGAAAAACGTCGGCAATATCTCCCATTTTGAAAAGCAACTCTCTGTCCTTTTGCGACAGCTCGCCGCCCTTTGCTATACGCATTGCAAGCGAATGGGAATAATCGCCAAGCTGATTGACAAACTTTTGCGCTTTGAGCACGCCGTCGTCGTTGGACTTGAACGTCGCCAAATTGCTGCTTGCAAGCTCGGACGCGCTCCACACCTCGTAGAGCAAGGATTGTTGCATACTCTTTGAATTGGAAACGCCGATTTTGCGCAGATTTATGCCCAAATCGCTTGCGCCGTCAAGCAAATCGTAGTATGCCCTTTGATAGATTGCGTCCATTTGACGCTGATACGCCTCGTGCGTGTTTACGCTTGTTTGCGCATAATACAGCGCAACCGAAAGCCCCACTATCGCACAGGAAAACAAGCCCAAAACCGTGCCCAACACGGCGGTTTTGACAACCTTGGAAGTCGGCTTTTTCTTTTTGTCCACTTGATTTTGAGCGGTATTTTTCTTTTTGTTATCGTTGTTTTTCATATCTTTTCTCCTTTTAACAAAAGGCGTGATTGCCTATCGAAAGTTTGACCGTGCGCGAAAGCATCCATTTGCTCGTTGCCGTGCGCGGATTGTAATAGAACAAGCAGCCGTACGTCGGATCCCAGCCGTTGAGCGCGTCTTTTGCGGCGTTGTATGCGGATTGATTGGGCGTCAAATTGATTTGTCCGTCGCTCACGCAATCGAACGCGCCCGATTGATACACCACCCCCGCCACGCTGTTGGGGAACGAAGACGAGCGCACACGATTCAGCACGACGGCGGCAACCGCAACCTGTCCCGTGTACGGCTCTCCCCTCGCCTCGCCGTAGACGACTCTTGCAAGCAAATTGAGATCCGTCGAACTTGCGGACGATGACGAGGACGAACTCGTTGTACCCGAAAGGCTTATACCCAACGCTTGCGCCGTGCGCGTGCCTATGATACCGTCGGCGGTAAGCCCGTTTTTCTTTTGAAAGGCAATAACCGCAGCTTTGGTCTTTGCGCCGAAAATGCCGTCCGCGCTCCCTTTGAGATAGCCCCATCTTATCAATTTTTGCTGAACGGTTTTGACGCTATCCCCTCGCGAGCCTTGTTTGAGCACGGCGGCTTGTGCAACGTCGGGAGTTTCGATAAACAGCAAACTCAAAATCGTCGCCAAGGCAAGCGCAAGGGCAAAAATCAAAATCACGCTCTTTTTTGCAGCGGATTTACAATTCATGTTTCACCTCTTTTTTGCTAGTTTTTCTCCGCACTCGATTTTTATGCACGTATAACACGCTCGAAGTTCGTCAATAATTTCGTCATGAAAAAGACTTGCGTTTTTGCGATAGCAATAATTTCGATTTTGATTTTGTCCGCACTTTTGTTGTGCGCGTGCGACGACGCCCCCTCTCAACGAGAGCTTGCAAACGAGTGTATCAGAATACATATCAGAGCCAATTCCAACAGCGACTGCGACCAAGCCGTCAAGCTCAAAGTGCGCGACGCAATCACCGCCTATCTCACCGAAAAACTCGACGGATGCAAGAGCAAACAAGAGGCGAAAATCGTCCTTGAAAAAGAAAAGGCAAATCTCGTGAAAATCGCAAATAACACGCTTTATGCAAACGATTTTGAATATAAAGCCTCGATTGCCTTGAAAAACGAGTATTTTCCCGACAGAAAATACGATGAGTACGACTTTCCAGAAGGCAACTATGACGCACTTATAATTTATCTGGGCGAAGGCGTCGGAGACAACTGGTGGTGCGTTGCGTTTCCCCCTTTGTGCTTCCTGCCCGAAAGCACCGGCGGAGAAAAAATCGTGTACAAATCGTGGGTGAAAGAGTGGCTTGACAAGCTGTTTTCAAAATGAGGTATATTTTCCCTCGTTTGAAAAATACTAATCAAAACCCAAAAGGAGAAGATATGAAAATATATAGAGAAATCGTCAGAAACACCGCTATGGGCGCGCAGTCCATAGACAATATTCTTTGCTATATCGACTGCGAAAAAATGAAAAATCTCGCTCTTTCGCAAAAAGAGACCATGGAAGAGTTTTATCAAAAAGCAAAGTCCGAACTCAGCGAAAAAGAGCTCGAAGACGCTCAAACGAATCCCGTGCAACGCATTATGTTGAAAGCAGGCGTAAAGATGAACGCAGGCTTAAACAACTCGTGTTCACACCTTGCGAGCATGCTCATCGACGGCTACAACATGGGCATAGAAAGCGTGCAAAAATGCATAAACGAGTTGAATCGCGACGGAGTCGACGTTCCCGACCTTGCAAAAGACCTTATGAAAGTCTACGACAAAAACATCAAGGCGTTGCGTGCGTACTTGTGACATTCCGCACTTGCATGCAAAGTTTGCCGCATAGTAAAACGCCGCAAACTTCCGCAATGCATTGTACTCTCTCAACATAAAACCGCCTCGAACAAGGCGGTTTTTCGTGCAAAATCGCGGATTTATAATATCAATCCTTTGGCGGCGTATATAACGAACTGGTTGTCACCAAGAGGAATACGATTGTAGCTTGTGCCTTGCACCGACGGCGCGATATATACGCAAATTGCCATATAACCGTTGTCGCGGCTGTATTCGAGCACGGCGTCAAGCTCCGCTCTGGTTTCGATATACAAATCGATTTTGACGATGCCGACGGTTATATACGTGTTTTTGTAAACGTCGAACATCGTATCGGCAGTCGGAGAGGAAGTTTTTGCCATATGCGTATCGTCTATATCGGCGTCGGTTTTGAGAAAATACGCATAGTTGAGATACTCATATACGGTGTCCGTTCCGTCCTTGCCCACAGCCAAGTCGCCCCACGTGGTATCCACGACATACCACTCTCTTTCACCGTCGCCGTTTGCGTCGACGAGGACTTTGTTCCAAGCGTGTCCACAGGCTTTTTGTTGCGCCTCGCTCATATTTTTCAAATCTTTGTTTGCATAGCCGATCACGCGCACCGCTCTTATGCCTTCCATTCCGCACAACAGCGCAAAGGCTTTGGACTTTCCGTCGCAAACCGCTCTGTGATCGTTGAAAACGCCTTCGAGATAAAACGCGTTGTACTTGGACGTGTCAGTACCGCCCAGCTCTGCGACGGCGTAATCGTAGTCCACAACGTTGACTATCCAGTCGTAAATCGCAGCGACTTTTTGATAATCGCTCATATCGTCGGACAAATACGTTTCTAGCACGTTGCGCGCCTCGGCGTACAATTTTTCAAGTGCTTTGCCCTCCGTATCGGTTGCGAAAATCGGCTTATATCCGAAAGATACCGCACGGTAAAGCTCGTTGGAATTGCTCACTTTTACACTGTCTTGCGCATTGTCTATCGGAAGCGAGGTGCGCTTTTCGCTTTGTGCGGAATACCGCAAATAACCTTTGATTTGTTCGCTGTCCGTCTTCGGAGCGTATGCGCCCTTGGGGATTCCGAACACCGTTTTGTCCGTGAAAGAAATGGAACCCGACGTGCCGCTCAACGCCACCGAATAGGAAAAACTGCCCGATTCGTCACCGCCTTCGTCTACGGCTTGCGACACTCGCTCACTGAATTTGTCGACGTTTTGCCAGTTTGCGTTTGCAACGTACATCTCGAATTTTTCGCCCTTTACATGCTTTGAAATCGCATAGCCGACGTATGCGTTGAGGTCGGTTTGCGACAATATATACGAGTCGTAATAGTTGCCGAGCCACAAAAACTTGTTTTGCATTGCGTCTTTTACGCCCGTCGGAATATTTTCGAAATCGTATTCGAGCGCATAGACGATGATTTGTCTGCTCTCAACGTTTTGCACTGTTGCTTTGAGCGTGTTTTTGCCGTATGAAAGCGCGACGCTTGCAACCCTTGCCGACTTTTCGACAACGCTCGTCTGGCCCGTCGAATCCGTCAAAGTCCACTCGCAAGAGGCACTTTGATTTGCTCCGAGCGGCAAAAGCGTCGTGGAAAAGGTCTTTGTTTTGTCGCCTTGCGGAGTCGCTTTGAAAAAGTAGGTGTCTTCGCAAACTTCTGTCATATCGCTTGTCGGAACAATCGAAAGGCTGTCCGCAAGAGCGTATCGTTTGACGAAAACGAGGGATATTTCCGCATGCGTGGTTTGCGTGCCATCCGTCAATTCGACTTTGATTTCAACCGTGCACTCGTCGCTTATTTTTGACACGGAATATACGAAATTTTTGCTTGTATCGTCCTGCTTTTTGCCCTCAACGTACCAGGCAATCGCAACTTCCGTTCTGTCTTTTAGGGCATTTTCGTTCCAACTTACGCTCAACTCGACGTCGGTTGCTCCGTCGATAAGATTCTGTTGAATAACGTTGCCGGTGATTTCGAGATTTGCGCTCAACACCGGAGCGGACAAAGGTGCGACCTCGACTCGCACGGATATTTTGTCCGACTTCACGTTGCCGTTTACAACGACGTAATACTGAAAAGTTTTGTCCAAATCTTCGCGTGAATAAGCGTGCGAAAACGTCTTTGACTTTTCGTCCAGCGCATTGTCCTCGCCGTTTGCAATCTCGTGCCACTCGACGTCGGCTTTCGTTACGCGGTCGTTGTGCCAGTTTGCACTCAGCACGAACTCTTCGCCGATATGTGCGACGTAAACGCCGCTTTGGTTTTCAAGTCCGCTTATGACGTCGATATCGACTTTCGAAATCGTCTTTTGAGAATTGAACAATCCGCATGCGGCAAGACTTGCCGTAAGCAAGGCAATCATGACAATGAGCAGTGCGGATTTAAGTAGGCTTTTTTTCATAAAGTCCTCGGTATATTCACGCAAGTACTTGCGCAAAAATCGTTTTATTTTCGTTTATATTTTATTCTTTATATTCAATATTGTCAATATAGATGCCTTTGCCGTTGCGGTTTGAAAAGAATTGTGCTACAATTCGTCTTATGACAAACAATTCGATTTTTGCGCTCAACACGCCGATATCAAAACAGGAAGCTCTTGCGCTTCATCCCATGGCACTCGCATTTGTGGGCGACGCAGTGCAATCCCTTTACACACGCACGAGAGTCACGGTCGGCTCCAATCAAAAAACCGGCGCGCTTCACCACGAGGTGATAAAGGTAGTAAAAGCGGTGTCGCAAGCCGCCGAGGCGGAAAAATTGCTCCCGCTATTCGACGAGGACGAGCAGGATATTTTCAGACGTGCAAGAAACTGCAAAGTGCAAACGAGCGCAAAACACGCCGAAATGAGCGAATACAGACGAGCAAGCGGATTCGAAGCAGTGCTCGGTTATCTCTATCTCGTGGGCAACACTCAAAGGTTGGAACAATTTTTGAGCGTGTGCTTCGAGGACAATATCAACAACTAGGAAGGTCGCTATGTATATTTACGGACGCAATCCCGTCAAAGAAGCGTATATCGCAGGCAAAACCGTTGACAAAATTTTCGTGCAGAAGGGCGAATTCGACCCTATGCTTTCGCGCGTTCTGAAACTTGCAAAAGAGGCGCGCACGGTTGTAAGTTACGTTGACAAAAACATGCTCGACAAACTTGCAAACGGCGGCAACCACCAGGGCATCGTTGCGGCGGTGACGGACTTTTCATACTGCGAAGTCGAGGATATAATAAACCTTGCAAACGAAAAAGGCGAACCGCTTTTGATCGTGATACTCGACGGCATCACCGATCCGCACAACCTCGGCGCAATCATCAGAAGCGCAGAGTGTTTCGGCGCACACGGCATCGTCATTCCAAAGCACAGAAGCGTAACCGTAAACGACACCGTCGTCAAAGTCGCATGCGGCGCAACAGAGCATATGCTCATCGCAAAAGTTACCAATATAAACGACACGATAAGATGGCTCAAAGAGCAGAATGTATGGGTTTATGCGACGGATTTTGACGGTAAAGCCCCGAAAGACGCAAATCTCAACGGAAATCTTGCAATCGTAATAGGCAGCGAGGGCGAAGGTATTCACCGCCTCACAAAAGACCTTTGCGACGACACTCTCACAATTCCGCAATACGGCAACGTCAACTCGCTCAATGCATCGGTGGCGGCAGGAATCGTGCTGTACGAAGCTGTAAGACAAAGAAAGTGAAGTGTGCGTGATATTGTCTTTGCGGATAGTGATATTGCAACTTCGTTGCAGTGATATCACTGCGTGATGATATCGTGCAGGCACGATGATATCGCACTTGGTGCGGTGATATCCAAACGCTGTTTGGATTGCGGATAAACGAACACTCATTCAGAGCGTACTTATACACGGTATGTGCATATTCAGGGTGCGAGCCGCAACGGCGGCGAGAATATGAGCGC
>FR895510.1 GCA_000434435.1 Firmicutes bacterium CAG:475 | reverse complement strand
CCAAACACGTGAGGAAGGGGGCATTGCAATTTAAAAGTGCACGGCGTTCACCTTTGTAGAGAAAGAACAAGCGGAATAATAAAATTCATTTATTCCAGGAGCTGAAATGATAATTTTGGGCATCGACCCCGGACTTGCCACAATGGGTTACGGGGTGATTAATTCAGAAAAAGGCAACTATTCCGTAATCGATTACGGAGTTGTCACCACGCCCAAAGAGTGCACTTTGCCCGAAAGGTTGCTCCAACTCGAAGACGGCGTAAAGGAGCTTATCGACACCTATAAGCCCGACAACGTGTCTATCGAGGAACTGTTTTTTTCAAAAAACATAACCACGGGTATTCCCGTCGCGGAGGCAAGAGGCGTGATTTTGCTCACGGCGGTGAAGAGCCTTGGCAAAGAGGTGTACGAATACACGCCCAACCAAATCAAACAAGCTGTTACGGGTTACGGCGGAGCGGACAAAATCCAAATGCAACACATGGTGCAGGTTTTGTTGCGCCTAAAAAGCGTACCGCGCCCCGACGACGCCGCAGACGCTTTGGCGGTTGCGATATGCCACGCGCAAACAAGCAGAATGATCGGCACTTTCAAGGTGCAGTAAATATAACGTAAAACCCAAAAGGTGAAATATGTATAGCTACATTCAAGGCAAAATCGTGGACAAAACGTTCACGTCAATCGTTGTGGACAACAACGGCATAGGTTATGAAATCGGCGTAAGCGGCAACACGCTCACGGACATCGATATGGGCGAAATCGTGAAGATTTACACCTATCTTTACGTCAGAGAGGACGAGATGTCACTGTACGGCTTTTCTCGATTGGAAGAGAAAAAACTGTTCTTGCGCCTTATCGAAATCAGCGGTATAGGTCCGAAAATGGCAATGCAGATTTTGGGCGGCTACGATCTGAAAACTTTGACGGTTGCGATTGCAAGCGGTGACAGCAAAACTCTTTGCAAAATCAAGGGGTTAGGGAAAAAGACGGCGGAACTTATCATATTGAGCTTGCGCGATCAAGTTGCCGACGACATCACGCTTTTCAACGATCATCGGGACGCGGTTACGGGCGAGGATATTGCAGACGCCGTATTTGCCCTCGAAAGCCTCGGAATTTCCAAAACCGAAGCCGTGCGCATGGCAACCGAAGCAAGCAAGACGTGCCACGGCACAGAGGAGATTATACGCACTTGCTTGCAAAAAATGAGCAAATAGCACTATTTGGCGAATAACTGCGTCAGGTGCAACTGCTCAAACAGTCACGTACAACAAGTACGCTCCTGTCTGTTCAGTTGCAGCCTTCCTTGTTCTTCATCCAAATATTGCAATTTGCTGCAAATAGCACTATTTGGCATTTAGTGTGTTCTTATTAACGCAATGCAAATAACCACCGAAAAGGTAAATCATGATCAAATCACAATTTACAAAAGAAAATCAGGACTTCGACGTCACAAACAGGGTGGTGAGTTCGCTCACCATCGATGACGACGAGCAAGAAAACAACCTTCGTCCGCACAGCATGGACGAATACGTCGGGCAAGAGAAGATAAAGAAGAATCTTGAAGTGTTCATATCTGCCGCAAAGGCGAGGAACGATGCTCTCGACCACGTGTTGCTTTACGGCCCTCCGGGACTCGGAAAGACTACGCTTGCGCACGTTATTGCAAGCGAGTTGGGCGCGCAAATCAGAGTTACGAGCGGTCCTGCGATAGAAAAAGCAGCCGATCTTGCGTCCTTGCTCACCAACCTTGAAAAAGGGGACGTGCTGTTTATCGACGAGATACACCGCCTCAACCGCAATATAGAAGAAGTGTTGTATCCTGCGATGGAAGATTTTTCTCTCGACCTCGTCAACGGCACGGGGCCTATGGCAAGAAGCATCCGCATACCTTTGAAACGATTTACGCTTATAGGCGCAACCACGAGGGCAGGCATGCTGTCAAGCCCTTTGCGCGATCGTTTCGGCATGTCTTTGCGCCTTGAAATGTACACCGACGAGCAACTCAAACGCATAGTTATGCGTTCGAGCGGAATACTCGGCATCGCAATCGACGAGGACGCCGCGCTTGAAATCGCAAGACGCTCAAGAGGCACTCCGCGCATTGCCAACCGACTTTTGCGCCGTGTTCGCGACTTTGCCGAGTACGAAAAACTCGACAGAATCAATCTTGCCATCACGCAAAAGGCACTTTCGCTTATGGACGTAGACGAGCTCGGACTCGACATCACCGACCGCACCGTTCTCGAAGCCATTATAGACAAATTCGGCGGAGGCCCCGTGGGGCTTGAAACGCTTTCCGCCGCAACGGGCGAAGAGGCAAGCACGATAGAGGACGTCGTCGAACCCTTCCTCATTCAACTCGGCTTTATCGGAAGAACTCCGAGGGGCAGAGTTTGCACGGAAAACGCGTATAAGCATCTGAACAGAGAGTTTAAATAAATCAATCCGCGGAAAAATTTGAATATGGAACAAGAAAACAAAAATCTAAAAACGCACGATTTCTTCTACGAATTGCCCGAAGAACTCATTGCGCAAACGCCGATTGAGCCTCGCGATCATTCGCGGCTTTTGGTGTATAATCGTCAAACGGACGAGATTTGGCACAAGCATTTTTACGATTTGCCGTCCTTTCTCAAAAAAGGCGACTTGCTTGTGATAAACAACACGAGAGTTATCCCGGCGCGCATTTTCGGACATATCGAAAATCACGAGAGCGTGCTTGAAGTGTTGCTGTTGAAGCGCAAAGATTACACGCATTGGGAAACCATTATGAAACCTGCACGCAAGGCAAAACTCGGCTCGGTGATACACTTTTGCGACGAATTGAGCGCAGTCGTTACGGAAATAGGCGACTACGGCGCACGCACTATTGAATTTCAATTCGACGGAGTGTTCGAGGACATTCTCGACAGAGTGGGCAATATGCCGCTTCCTCCGTACATAAAAGAAAAACTTGCCGATAAGGAGAGGTACCAGACCGTTTACAGCAAGATTGAAGGCTCTGCCGCCGCTCCGACGGCAGGATTGCATTTTACGCCTGAACTCATGCAAAAAATCAGAGATATGGGCGTGGATTTCGCAACAGTGCTTTTACATATAGGACTAGGCACGTTCCGTCCCGTCAAAGAGGACAACATCCTCGATCACGAGATGCACACCGAATACTATGAAATCGACGAGGAGAACGCCGAAAAGATAAATTCCGCAATCAGAGAGGGTAGAAGAGTGATTTGCGTGGGTACGACAAGCGTGCGTACGCTTGAAACGGTTGCCGACGATAACGGATATGTTCGCGCGCAAAAGGGCGACACGAGCATCTTTATCTATCCCGGCTACAAGTTTAAGTGCGTCAAGGGGCTTATCACCAACTTCCATTTGCCCGAAAGCACGCTGATTATGCTTGTATCGGCGTTTGCGGGCAGAGAAAAAACGCTTGAAATTTACAAAGAGGCGGTCAAGGAGAAGTACAGATTCTTCTCGTTCGGCGATTCTTCGTTTTTTGAATAACCGTACCGCCAGATTTTTGTAAAAATAAATAATATAACAATACAACAATATAACAAGGAAAACGAGATGAGATTCGAAGTCATACACGAAGATAAAAAGACGGGTGCGAGGGTTGGCAAACTCTACACCGAACACGGCGTTATCGACACACCGTGTTTTATGCCGGTCGGCACAAAAGCGACTGTAAAAGGGCTTTCACCCGAAGAAGTGCACGCAACGGGCGCGCAAATTTTGTTGTCGAACACCTATCACTTGTATCTGCGCCCGGGGCACGAGCTTATCGAAAAGGCGGGCGGGCTTCACAAGTTTATGAACTGGGACGGCGCAATCCTGACGGACAGCGGCGGATTTCAGGTTTTCTCGCTTTCGTCATTGCGTAAAATCACCGACGACGGAGCGGAATTCAACAGTTTTATAGACGGAAGCAAGCACTTTTTCTCGCCCGAAAAATCCATGGAAGTTCAAAAGGCTTTGGGCAGCGATATAGTTATGGCTTTCGACGAGTGTACGCCTCCCGACATCACGCACGACAAAGCGCGCGATGCAATGGAACGTACGCTAAAATGGTTGGATAGATGCTCGAAAGTCGAGCTTAAACCTCATCAAACGCTGTTCCCGATCGTGCAAGGAAACGTCTTTGCGGATTTGAGAAAAGAGAGCGCAGAGCGCACCGTTCCGTACGCAAAATGCGGCATCGCGATCGGCGGATTGTCGGTTGGCGAAAGCGCGGAAAAAATGTATGAAATGCTTGACGTTCTGCAACCTATTTTGCCAAAGGATCAACCGCATTATCTCATGGGCGTGGGCACTGCCGATTATATCGTCGAAGGCGTTGCAAGGGGAGTGGATATGTTCGATTGCGTGCTTCCCACCCGTATCGCGCGCAACGGCACGGCAATGGTGAAAGAAGGATTTTTGACAATCCGCAACGCGCCCTATGCAGAGGACTTTACGCCTATCGATCCCGAGTGCGATTGCTATGCGTGCAAAAACTACACCAGAGCGTACATCCGTCACCTCATCAAGAGCGACGAGATTATGGGCGGACGCTTGTTGTCCATCCACAATATCCGCTTCCTCGAACGACTTGCTGCCGATATCCGTCAAGCGATTTTGGAGGACAGATACGACGAATTCCGCAAAGAGTTTATGGCGCAGTATCAAGGTTAGAGCATACAAAACATTAAAAATGCTTTAATAAAGCCACAAAATGTACGATTTTTGTTGCAAAACTATATGAAATCGTGTAACATTGAATCATCAAAATAGAATAACCGTATAGGTGAATAAAGGAGCAAATATGTTAAATTCTTTGATTCTCGCAGCAGACGAAACAGCCAAAAGCAATAACGGTTGGATTATGTACGTCGTCATCGGCGTCGTGCTCGTGCTTATGATCGTTCTTACGATCGTTCCTCAAAAGAAACGTCAAAAAGAACAACAAAATATGATGAACAGTCTTTGCGTCGGCACGAAACTTATGACCGTCGGCGGCATCGTAGGCAAAATCACTCAAGTCAACGCAGACAATACGCTCATCGTCAACGTCGGCACGGAAGCCAACCCCACTTTGATCGTCATCGACAAGAAAGCGGTCGGTTACGTCCTCGAAAAAGTTGCGGCACCTCAACAAGAAACCGCTCCCGAAGCCCCCGCAACGGAAGAAACGAAAGTTGAAGAAAAAGCAGCAGAAGCAACTTGCGACAACAACTGCGACGCATGCGCCGAAAAAGCGGACTGCGACAAAGCCGTAAGCGGTGAAGTGGTTGAAGAAACAACCGAAGAAAACAAATAAGAGATAAGCAAAAAAACGAAAGCACGCTCGAGCGTGCTTTCTTTTTTTGCAGTGGTATCGAGCCTATGGCTCGGCGATATCGCACTGCGTGCGGCGATATCCTCGTTCTACATTTTTCTTGCTTTCAGATTTACCGTGATAATGCCGCTTATCGCGCCGGCAATCGGCAGGGTGATAAGGTCTATCCAACTGAAAGAAACGTCTTTGAACGCCGTGAGAGCGGAGAATATCAAAAACGTGAACAGCATATACACGAGTCCGCTTATCGCGCCTTTGACAAGTCCGTTTTGCGGATTTTTGAACGCAAGCATCACGCCTATGAGCAAGGATAGGATTTTGATTGCGATATTGACGGGCATAATCACTTTGTTCTCGACGTTTGCAAAACGGATTACGATTGCAAAAATCAGCACCATTGCAAGAGATATAAGGGTTGCAAACAACACGGCTTTCAATACGTCCGTGACGTCGGTTTTCAGGTTTTTGGCTTTTTCCATATCACAAACTATGAGTTTTGGCAAAAATATATGACTTTTCGGGCAAAAAATACAACTTAAAATGGAGCAATCGCATCATATTTTCTTGACTTGACAAGAGGTTATAGTTATAATATCTATGTTTTACTATATGGAGGACTAGTCCTGTGAACAAGAAGAAGTCTATTGTCGTCTTGTGTATAGTGAGTGTATTCATCATTTTGATGGCTGTGTTTGCCGTGGTTTCGTTCCCGATCGCAGGCACGGTTTACGATTACACCGGTTATGCAAAGACAATCAAACTAGGTTTAGATATGTCGGGCGGTGTGTCCGCTGTCTTTAGAGTCGCAAACGACGATTACGGCGATTTCGATACCCGTATCAACGGCACGATAAGCTCGCTGCAAAGTTTGCTTGTGTCCAAGGGTTACACCGAAGCAACCGTCACCAAAGGTACGTCGAGCGACGGCAACACCACGATCCGTGTCGAAATCCCCGACGTTGACGATCCCGCACGTGTGCTCGAACTCGTCGGTCGCCCCGCGTCGCTGTATTTTACGCTCAAAGATCTCGGCAATGAAGCAAGCAATGCTGACCTCGAAAAAGAAGCTTTCCTCAACGGCCGCGAACATCTTGAAAACGCATACGTCACAACCGCAGACAACGGCAATTATGCAATCGGTTTGAAGTTCAACACCGAAGGCGCAAAGAAGTTTGGCGAAATCACGTCCGCAAACGTCGGCAAAAAGACTTACATTTATGTCGGCGGACAAAAGATTATGGAGCCTTCCATCAATGCGGCAATCACCAACGGATCCGCAATCATCACCGGCAACTACACCTATCAGTCCGCTTACGAATATGCAACCAAACTTCAATCTGGTACGTTCGGAGTTACGCTCCAACTCGCAGAGGTGAGAAGCATCTCCGCAACGCTCGGTGAAAATTCCATCCGTACGGCTCTCATCGCAGGTATCATCGGCGTCGCACTCATCTTCATATTCATGGCATGCGTGTATCGCGGACTCGGACTTGCGGCAGACCTCTCGCTTTGCGTGTACATCGTGTTGCTCATTTGGTTCTGCGCAGTGCTCCCGTGGGTGCAACTCACACTCCCCGGTATTGCGGGTATCTTGCTTTCAATCGGTATGGCAGTCGACGCAAACGTCATCATATTCGAGAGAGTCAAGGACGAATACAAACATTCCACAAAGCCCATTTCAACTTGCATCAAGGCAGGTTTCAAACGCTCCGCGGGCGCAATCATCGACGGTCAGGTTACGACGCTCATCGGCGCAATCGTGCTTTGGGTGCTCGGCTCTGCGTCAATCGTCGGCTTTGCCGTGACGCTCTTCATCGGTATCATTCTTTCCTTGTTCTGCTCGCTCGTCGTGACAAGATTGGTGCTCAAAGCGTTTATGCCGCTCAACAGCACAAGCGAGAAGTTCTACGGTTTGAAACGCGTCAAAGAGGACGAGAACAAAGATTCCGTTCCTGCACAACTTGCAAAGGAGGAGGCGTAATATGAAAAACAATAACTTCCGCAATCTTTGCAACAATTACAGCGTTTGCAAAAATGCAAAATATATGGCAATCGTGCCTTTCGTCATCGTGCTCGTGGCGGTTATCGTGATAGTCGCTCTCGGCGCAACGTCGGGCAGCTACTCCGACGCGGTCGGCATCGGCATCGACTTCGAGGGCGGTACAATTCTTACCGTTACGCTCGGCGAAAGCATCCTTGACGATTCGACCTATCAAAGCGAAGGCAACGCAATCAAAAACGTTATCGAAGGTGTTGAAATCGACGGTCAACACGTTGTGGTAAGCTACATGCAACGTCAAGAGGCAAACGACAACTCAAAGACCTCGATCGTTTTCAGATACAAAAACGTATTCAGCGACGACGCAAGCATCAACAAGATGAACGAAGCCATCAGAAAAGCGGTTGACGATCACGTCGATCCCAACGTTTCTTTGACGGACGCAAACAAGATTACGTACGAATCCATCGGCGCAACCGCCGCTGCGGACTTGCTCTCGAAAGCAGGCATCGCTCTTGCGGTTTCAATCGCGTTGATCCTTGTGTATATCATGATCCGCTTCACGTTCACGAGCGCAATCGCGGCTGTCGTGGCTTTGTTGCACGACGTCGTCATCATGTTTGCTCTCACGGTTATTTGCAGAGTGCAAATCAACAGCTCCTACGTTGCGGCTATGATCACGATCGTTGCTTACTCAATCAACAACACTATCGTCATCTTCGACCGTTGCCGTGAAACAATCAAGCCCCTTAAAGGTCAAAAGGACATCGATTATAAGGGCATCGGAGACATGGCGGTGCGCTCCTCGCTCACTCGTACGGTGTACTCCACGTTGACCACTATGGTCACGATCATCTTCCTTGCAATCCTCGGCAGCGACACGATAAGAGAATTCTGCGTGCCTATCATCCTCGGTTTGCTTGCAGGCTTGTTCTCGGCAACATGTCTAGCGACTCCGCTTTGGGCAGCACTCAGCATCTCTTGGGATAAGACCAAAGCCAAGTATGCAAAACGCAACGCCGTGACTTACGACAAGAAAGACGATTCCGAATCCGAAATCATCGTCGGCGAGGACGGAGAACAAACCGTCAGACCGCAAGTCAAACAAGCGGGGCAACAAAAGCAAAAACAAAACGTCGTCTACAAGTATTCGAAGAAGAATACGACGTTTAAAAAGAAAAAATAACGATTAGATTGCGCCCTCACAAAGCTGGGGGCGTAGTTTTATGATTTTATGAGATACGTCGTAAAAACTCCTCGTTTTCCACTCACAAGCGACAGAGTTGCGCTTGCAAAGCGTCTTGGGATTTCCCAAGACTTTTTGCGTTTGTTGCTGGGAAGAGGTATGAGCGAAGATTCGCTCTACGACTATCTTCATCCGTCTTTGGACAAACTCTCTTCGCCGTATGAAATCGACGGTATGCAAGAGGCTGTCGCGCGTATTCGAAAAGCAATCAAAAACAAAGAAAAAGTGCTTATTTACGGCGACTACGACTGCGACGGCATTTGCGCGATATCCACGCTTATGCTGTATTTGCGCGACAAACTCGACGTGTTTTACTTCATTCCCGACCGCAACAAAGACGGCTACGGAATAAGCGTCGACGCACTGGAAAAAATCCTTGCGTATCATTCGCCGAAGCTCGTTATCACCGTTGATACGGGCATAACGGCAATCGAGGAAGTGGAGTATCTCAAATCGAGAGGCATTGACACCATCGTCACCGACCACCACGAGCCGCAAGAAAAAATCCCCGACTGCATCGTCTTAGACCCCAAAGTCGCAAGAAAAGGTTTCTACGATCTTTGCGGCGCGGGCGTTGCGCTCAAACTCGTGGAAGCGCTAGGCGGAAGAGAAGAGGCGAAAAAGTATCTGGACATCGTTGCAATCGCAACCATTGCGGACGTGGTGCCTCTCAAAAACGACAATAGAATCATTGCCTATTACGGATTGAAACAAATCACAACGTCGCCGAGAAAGGGCGTGAAAATGCTTCTCAATCAAGAGAGCGTGTCGGCAACCGACGTCATGTTCCGCCTTGCGCCGAGAATGAACGCGGCAGGCAGACTCAACTCGGCAATGAAAGTTGTCGGATTGTTTCTCGAAACCGATTATTTCCTTTTGAGGACGCTCACTGACGAGCTTGCAAGGGACAACGCCGCACGACAAGAACTTTGCGAAAAAGCGGTTGAAAGGGCAAAGGCTCAACTTGCCGGCACCGACTTCAACGACGTCGGAATAATCATTCTCAAAAACAAAGATTGGGAGCCGGGTATATTAGGTATCGCGTGCGCGCGACTCGTTGAAGAGTTCAAACGTCCGACAATCCTGTTTGCAAACACCGACGACGGCGAGCTTCGCGGCTCGGCGCGTTCCATTGCGCAAGTCAATATTTTTGAAACTCTTTGTTCGCTCAGCGAATACTTTACGGGATTCGGCGGACACGCGCAAGCGGCGGGAATTTCTATGGACGAGAGCAAGTTCGACGATTTCGTAAAAGCGGCGAACGAGCTTATTTTGTCCACGCACGATAAGCACGATTTCACGCACGAGATAAGTTGCGAGATGGAATTGCCAATAGATATGGACTTTTTGTCTTTTGCAAAGGAACTCGAACTTATGGAACCGACGGGCTATCAGAATCCTCGTCCGACTTTCCTTGTGAAAGGGCAGGGATTGCGATTTGACAGAATAGGCTTTTCGCAACACGTCAAATACGTTTCGCCCAACGTCGAACTTATGGGATTTTCAAAATTCGCTCCTTGCCTCATGGCAAAAACGGGTAAAGTGGATTTTGAACTTTCGCTGGGTATAAACGCGTTCCAAAATAGAGAATCTGCGCAAGGTATCATACAGACTTTGCAGTTCGAGGACATCGAAATAGACGAGGACGAGGCAAAGTGCATGAACTTGCATCAGTTGTCCTGCGAAGGCAGTGCGAATTTGCAAAAAACGGACTTTAAGTGTGTTGACGAGTGGCTTAAAGAGCCGTTTGGGACGGCAATCGTATGTTTTTCAAGACATGAATACGACGATATTTGCGCACAAAACGAGAGCGTTAAGGCACTTCCCGTGCTTATTGCGACGCCTCGTTGTCTGAATCCCGAAAACTGCGTGGTGGTGTGTCCTGCCGAGTGCTTCGATTTCTCATTCTACAACAGAGTGGTGGTATGCGGCCGTCCGCTTTGCGAGGGGTATCTTGCAAAACTTCAAAAGGAAAGCAAGGCATTGTACGCTCTGGGAGATTGCTCCGAAAAGAAAATGTCCGTAAGCAAGGACGTTTTGCGCAAAGTGTACAAAGAAATCGTCAACGTCGCGCGTCGCACGCCGAAACTTGCAAGTCCGCACAAAGCGTATATCGCCGTATGCTCCGGCTACAAAGTGCCCGAAAGCATATTTATGCTTGCGTTGCGCATTTTCGACGAAGTGGGCACTGTAAAAATCAACGAAAAAGGATTTGTGCAAATATCCGCAAAATCCGTAAATTTGGAAGACAGCATTGCATATCGCAACACCGAACACGCATAAAATCACGACGATTTTTTGCGTTTTCGCGTTTTAGGCGTATTGCAATGTTTTGTTTTTTCAAGTATAATATTGTATTGTCAACGGACGATAAATAGATTTTCATCGCCGTTGAAGAGTGAAAAGTATGGACGAATTGCTTGTAAAACTCAGAAAAACCTATCCGACGAATTATGCGGAAATCAAAAAGGCGCATGATTTTGCCGAGCAAGCGCACCGCGGACAAAAAAGAAGTTCGGGGGAGGATTATTTTATTCATCCCTGCGCGGTTGTGGAAATTCTTGCCGATTTCGGCTTTGACTCGTCAACGGTCATAGCCGCGTTTTTGCATGACGTTTTGGAAGATACGTCCGTCACTTACGACGAACTTCGAGAGCAATTCGGCGACGAGATTTGCGAACTTGTCGAGGGCGTAACCAAACTCGACAAACTTCAATTTGTCAACAGAGAAGAGGCGCAAGCGGAAAACTTCAGAAAGATTTTCGTTGCTATGGCAAAGGATTTGCGAGTTATCATCATCAAACTTGCCGACCGTTTGCATAATATGCGCTCGCTGCAATATCTCCCCGAAGAAAAGCAAAAACGTATCGCAAAAGAAACGCTTGACATCTATGCTCCGCTTGCGGGCAGACTTGGTATTTCTTTCTTCAAGTGCGAACTCGAAGATTTGGCAATGAAATATTTGCTGCCTGCCGAGTACAAGTATATTGCGGAAAACGTTGCCAAAAAGAAGTCCGAAAGACAGGGATTTTTGGACGCAATTTGCAAGCAAATCGAAGAAAAACTCAAAGAAATGGGCATACACGGCGAAGTGAACGGCAGACCCAAACACTTTTATTCCGTGTACAAAAAAATGCACAATTTGCATATCGATATAGACCAGATTTACGACTTGTTGGCGGTGCGAATCATCGTTGACACCGTGAAGGATTGCTACACGATGCTTGGCGAAATCCACACGATGTGGAAGCCTATGCCGGGACGTTTCAAGGACTATATCGCAATGCCCAAAGCGAATAACTACCAATCCTTGCACACCACCGTCGTGACGCAGTACAACGAAACCTTCGAAATCCAAATCCGCACTTACGAAATGCACAAAGTGGCGGAATACGGCGTTGCGGCACACTGGAAATATAAAGAGGGCACGACGGGCAAGGACAGCGAACTCGACAGCAAAGTGCGTTGGCTTCGCGAGGTTATGGACGCTCAAAAAGACATCGACGGCGCAAAAGAGTTTATGGATGCCGTCAAAATCAACGTCTTTGACGACGAAGTTTTCGTGTTCACTCCAAAGGGCGACGTTTTCGATTTGCCGGTGGGTTCGACGCCGCTAGATTTGGCGTACAAAATTCACTCCGCAATCGGCAACAAGTGCATAGGCGCAAAGGTCAACAAACGTATGGTGCCGTTCTCGACCAAACTTCAAAACGGCGACATCGTTGAAATCATCACGTCCAACTCGTCGAAAGGGCCGAGCCTAGACTGGCTCAAATTTGTCCATACTGCTTCCGCACGCTCGAAAATCCGCGCTTATTTCAAAAAAGAAAAGAAGGACGAGAATATCGCGCGCGGCAAAGAAATGCTTGAAAAAGAGGCAAAACGCAGAGGTTACGCTCTTGCCGACATCTTTACTCCCGACATATTGTCAAGCATATTGCAACGCCACGCAATGAGCAGTGAGGACGATTTGTATGCGGCGGTCGGTTTCGGCGGACTCACAACAAGTCAAGTCCTCACCAAAATTATTCAGGACTTCAAAAAAGAGGACCACACTCTTCAATCGCAGGACGTAACGAGCATTCCGCTCACCGAGCAAAAACCGAGAAAGCACTCAAAGAGCGGCGTTTTGGTCAACGGCAACGCAAACTTCACCGTGCGTATGGCGCAGTGCTGCTCGCCCGTGCCGGGTGACGACATCGTCGGATATATTTCGCGCGGAAGAGGCGTTTCCATTCACAGAAAAGATTGCCCCAACGTCAAAGGTATGGAAGATGAAAGACTTATTCAAGCAAGTTGGGACAGCGACGGCGAAGAGAGATTCAACGCAACGCTCACGCTTATTTGCGAAAATAAGGGCGGTTTGCTTGCAACGATAACAGCGCATATCGCAAACGCAAAACTCGGCATTTCCGCGGCAAACGTGCGCGTTGACGAAAAGGCGGGCATTGCGGAAATCATCGTTACGGTGCAAATCACAAAGGGTAGCGAACTCGAAGAACTTGTCAGACAACTGCGCTCGATAGACGGCGTTATCGAGGTGAGAAGATGACTTGCCCGAAGTTTTTTCATTTGTATACCGGGCCGCTTGACGTCAATACGTATATTGTGATAAACGAAAACAGCGGTTTTGTAGTCGATCCGGGCGGAAACGCCGAGGATATTTTTGCGATTTTCAAAAAACAAAAGGCAAAAGTCGAAGCGATCTTGCTCACGCATGCGCATTTCGATCATATCGGCGGCGTTGCGGAGCTTTGTCGTATGGCGAGCAAAGACGAAAACGGCAATGAAAACTTGCAAAATTCGCCCGCCGTATTTTTGCACAAAGACGACCTCGAAAAAATCGGTTCGTACAAAAATATGGGCTTTTCAATGGGCATAAATCCTGAAAAATTTACGCCCGACGTGCTGCTTTGCGGTGGTGAAAAATTGAAGATTGCAGGACTTGACGTCGAAGTCATTCACACGCCCGGACACTCCAAAGGTGGTGTTTGCTACGTCGTGGGCAACAAAATCTTCGTCGGGGACACGCTGTTTTTTATGTCTTTCGGGCGCACGGACTTTTACGACGGAAATGCAAAAGACCTCAAAAATTCCATTGTAAACAAACTTTTTGCGCTCAAAGGAAACTACACGGTTTTGCCGGGGCACGGCGAGCCGACCACGCTCGACTTCGAGAGAGTGAACAATCCCATAATCGAGGACGCTCCGCATATAAACGCAGACTAGCCGTATATGATTGATTTTTCCATTTCAAACGAAGAATATCTCAACGACCTTATGGAACTTATAAGGCCGTTTGAATCGCGCTCGGACGAGGACGTTTCCATTGCCGTCGAATATGAAAATATCGACGGTCTTTTCAAGGTTAAAATCACTTCGGACAAGTTTGGCGGTTTTGTCAAAAACTACGCTTTCAAGATTGACACAGAGGGCGAACTCGAACGAAAAAGAGTGGAAAAAAGATACCTTAAAATCGCCATATATCGCACGTTGAGTTTCCTTTTGAACGTCAATTTGCCATACGGTTGTCTTACGGGAATTCGTCCTACGAAACTTTATTGTGAAATTGAAAACGAAGCGGATAGATATTCGAAATCGGCGCACGACGTGTTTTTGAAAGATTACAGCGTAAGCGAAGGAAAAGTCGAGCTTATCCAAAAAATAGTTGCTGTCCAAAAGCCTATACGCAACAAATCGTCAAGGCAGTTCGACGTGTTCGTTTTTATTCCGTTTTGTCCGACGAGATGTGCGTATTGTTCTTTCGTCAGCCTTCCCATCGACAAGCAAAAAAAACTCATCGAGCCTTACGTGGATTGCCTTGTAAGAGAGCTTGAACAAACCAAACGAATAATCGAAAAAAAGCGTATAAAAGTCAGGGCGGTGTACGTCGGAGGAGGCACGCCGACTTCGATAGGAGCGGAACTTTTGGACAAGGTTCTCGAACGTTGTCACTTCGGCGCGAAAGAGTTTACCGTCGAGGCGGGGCGTCCCGACACCATCACTTCCGAAATCGTGGACGTCATGCAAAAACACGGCGTAACCAGAGTGTCGGTAAATCCGCAAACTTTCAACGACAAAACGCTTGAAATCATAGGAAGAAAGCACAAAAGCGCGGACACCTACAACGCTTATATGCTTGTCAAAGACAAGTTTGACGTCAATATGGACTTGATTGCCTGTCTGCCCGGCGAAACCATCGACGATTTCAAACGCAGCGTTGACATTGCTGTCGCACTCAATCCGGCAAACGTCACGGTGCATACGCTTTATATGAAAAAAGGCTCTGCGCTCAAACAGGCGGGCTACGACAACACCGACTTCGAAACCGCGTCGCAAATGGTGGATTACGCCTATCGAAAACTGACTTCGGCAGGGTATGATCCGTACTATATGTATCGTCAAAAATACACCAGCGGCAACCTCGAAAACGTGGGCTACGCAAAGCCGAAAAAAGCGTGCGTTTACAATATCGACATCATGGAAGAAGATACCTCCATCATTGCAAACGGAGCCAACGGAATCTCGAAAAAGTGGAATAAAAAGATAAATCTCATCACTCGTTGCGCAAACTACAAAGAGCCGATAGAATACATAAAACACATCGATGAAATGTTGGAACGGCAACGTAAGTTTTTACTATAATAGAAATATTTTCGAAGATGGAATGCGAGCCGCAATGGCGGCGAGGAAGCGAGCGTCGAGCGTGACGCTTTGTACAAGTGAACGAGCGAGTGTAGATTTTTTCGCCCGTGAACGAGTGGCATAATAAGGGAACGATACTTTTCTGTGCGAGCACCGAGTGTTGCCCCACGCGGAGCGGACGCCGTGGGTTCCCTCAAATTTATGAAGAGGGGGAACGGCGGTGGGGGAAACACCTGAGGAAGGGGGGGGCACTTCGATTTTGTTTTGAATAATAAAATCAAAATTATTTATATCTTAAATTTTTATAAAAAAACCGCAAAACGTTTTACAACGCTTTGAGAATGTGCTAATATGCATTTGTACTTTCGACGAGGTTGCGACAAAACTCCGAGTCGCTACTTGGTTGAAAGCGAATTATTTATCCAACGAAGGAGGCAAAACAATGGATAAAACAACGAAACAAGAAATCATCGCAAAGTACGCTCGCAAAGAAGGCGACACGGGTTCTCCCGAAGTTCAAATCGCTCTTTTGACGGCGCGCATTTCAGAACTTACCGAACACCTCAAGAATCACCCCAAGGATCATCACAGCCGTCGCGGTCTTCTTATGATGGTCGGTCACAGAAGAAGTCTTCTCAACTATCTCAAAGAGATGGACATCGAGAGATATCGTGCAATCGTATCTGCTCTTGGTTTGAGAAAGTAAAAAATATCGGGTGTGGTTTAACTGCACCCGTTTTTTTTGGAATAATCGCACAATCGTGCGGTAAAAATAAAAAAATAAACCGCTTTTGCGGATAATACGGGAATGACGGAATTCCCAGAAGGAGAAATTTTATGGAAAAAAGAATTTTCAAGACAACGGTAGGCGGCAGAGAAATGACCGTCGAAACAGGCGCATACTGCGGACAATCCAATGGTTCTTGCATCGTGCGTTGCGGCGACACCGTGGTTATGGTCAACGCAACGATGAGCAAAGCACCCCGCGACGGTATGGACTTTTTCCCTTTGAGCGTTGACTACGAAGAGAAAATGTACGCAATCGGCAAAATCCCCGGCGGATTCAAAAAGAGAGAGGGCAGAGCAAGCGACAAAGCGATCCTCACTTCTCGTCTTATCGACAGACCTATTCGTCCGCTCTTCCCGAAGGGACTTTACAACGACGTTACGGTCATTGCAACCGTTTTGAGCGTTGACACCAACATTCCGCCCGAAGTTTTCGGCATGATCGGTTCTTCCGTCGCACTTTCTATAAGCGACATTCCGTGGGCAGGTCCTACAGGTTCGGTTGTGGTCGGCATGGTGGACGGCGAGTACGTCATCAACCCCGACAGCGCACAACGCGCAAAATCTCGCCTTACTCTCAACCTCAGCGGCACGAAAGACGCTATCATGATGGTTGAAGCGGGCGCAGACGTCATCACCGAAAAAGAAATGCTCGGTGCAATCATGTTCGGTCACGAAGAGATCAAAAAGATTGTGGCTTTCATCGAAGAAATCCAAAAAGAAGTCGGCAAGCCCAAACTCGATATGGATCTCGAACATATCCCCGACAACATCAACGAAGCTGTCAGAGCGTACGCAAACGAAAAAATGGACTACGTCCTCGAAGCGTTTGACCGCTATGAGAGAGAAGAAAGAGAAGACGCTCTCAACGTTGACGTGCTTGCTCACTTTGCAGACGACTTCAGCGACGAACCCAAGAAAACCAAATTCATCCTCGACAGCCTCTACTATCTCAAGAAAGAAAAAGTGCGTGCAAAGATTCTCGAAGACGGCGTGCGTCCCGACGGCAGAAAGCTCACCGAAATTCGTCCTATCTGGTGCGAAGTGGGTATGCTCCCGCGCGTTCACGGTAGCGCAGTGTTCACAAGAGGACAAACTCAAGCTCTCACCACTTGCACTCTCGGCACGATAAGCGAAGCTCAAAAGCTCGAAGGTCTTGACGACGATTACTACAAGAGATACATGCATCAATACAACATGCCCGGTTACTCCACAGGCGAAGCAAAGGCTCTCAAGAGCCCCGGTCGTCGTGAAATCGGACACGGCGCACTTGCAGAACGCGCTCTCGAACCCGTGCTTCCTTCCGAAGAAGAGTTCCCGTACGCAATCCGCACGGTATCCGACATTTTGAGCTCCAACGGTTCGACTTCGCAAGCATCCGTTTGCGGCAGCACGCTCGCACTTATGGACGCAGGCGTTCCCATCAAAGCACCCGTCGCAGGTATCGCAATGGGACTTATCAAGAACGAAGAGAGCCACAAAGTCGCAGTGCTCACCGACATCCAAGGTCTTGAAGACTTCCTCGGCGATATGGACTTCAAAGTCGCAGGTACGACGGAAGGCATCACCGCAATCCAAATGGATATCAAGATCAAGGGCATCGACGAAGAAATCCTCACTCGCGCTCTTGAACAAGCAAGACTCGGCAGACTCGAAATCCTCGGCAAGATGCTCGCAACGCTTCCCGCACCGAGAACGGAACTCAGCAAGTTTGCTCCCAAGATCGTGTCCTTCTCAATCGATCCCGACAAGATCCGCGACGTCATCGGCACGGGTGGAAAGACCATCAACAAGATCATCGAGGACACCGGCGTCAAGATCGACATCAACGACGAAGGCACAATTTTCATTGCATCCAGTGACGACGCGGCAATCAAAAAAGCTCGCACCATCATCGAAAACATCGTCCGCGACGTTGAAGTCGGCGACGTGTACGAAGGCAAAGTCACCAAGATCATGGAAAACGACAAAGGTCAATTCGGTGCGTCCGTCAACTTTGCTCCCGGCAAAGACGGCATGATTCACATCTCCAAACTTTCCGATCAACGCGTCGAAAAGGTCACCGACGTCGTGAACGTAGGCGACATCGTTCTCGTCAAGGTTATCAAGATTGACGAGAAGCATCGTGTTGATCTTCGCCTTAAAGAAGTTCTCTCTAAAGCCACCAATTAACGCCTAACATTGTCAACAGCCCCTTGTCCCAAAATCACGTACGCTTTGTACGTTGGGTTTTGGTTCAAGGGGCTGTTTTCGCGTTATGCATTTAATTGGATGGCTTTGTAGAGAACTTCATATGAAGTCTATCGCAAAAGCCTAAGCGAAAAGTTTGACAATAGCTACTATACCAAATAAAAAACAAGATAAACAATATGCCGCAACACATTGAGTGCGTAGCGGCATATTTTTTATATAACCTTGCTTACAACGTCTGCTTTGAGGTTTTGAGATTTTATATATTCCAAAATTCTCGGTAGGGCGGCGACGGTTGCGTCGGTGGGGTGCATAAGGATTATGTCGCCGGCTTTCAGGTTTTTCGTCGCGCGCTCGAAAATCAAATCGGGATTATGGTCGCGCCAATCTATCGTGTCGCGCGTCCACATAATCACCGTATAGCCCAGTTCTTTGCAAGCGTCGAACATAGCGTTTGACATGCTGCCGCTCGGCGGTGCGAAAAGCTTTGAATTTGCGTAATCGGGAAGGGAGGAGAGGGACGAGTCTATCACCTTTTCCGTTATGCGGATTTCCTCTTCGTTTCGTTTTCGAGAGAGCTTTGCGTGGTCGAGGTGGGAATAGCCGTGATTGCCTATTTCGTGACCGCTTGAAGCGAGTTTTAAGAGAGTATCGCCGTTTTTGGCAGCCCAGCATCCGCCAGCGAAAAACGTTGACTTAAAGCCGTATTCGTCAAGTATTTCGGCAATCTTTGCCACGTTGTCGGCGCGCTCGTACACGTTGAACGTAAGCGCGATTTTTCCGCAGTCGGTTTTGCCGTTATATACGGCGTTGTTGACTTGTTCGATTTTCTCTTCAACGGGGTACGCCGCCACGAAAGATACGCCGAAAACAAGCAAAAGTATTGACACTATGACAAAATTTGCGCAAAAATTGCGGAATATCGTTTCACTCATACCATAAAATATGATTGCGAGTTTGAAACTATGTGATATAATATCCGTATGCAAAAAATGATTGAATTTAAAAGCGGATTGAAACTTGTATTTGTGCAAAACACTGCCGTAAGGTCGGTGGCTATCGGCGTATTCGTGGGCGCGGGCGTTGTGAAAGAAACACCCGAAAACGCAGGAATTTCCCATTTTATCGAGCACATGGTGTTCAAGGGTACGACAAAACGCAGCGCATTCGACATCGTCAACGAAATCGATTGCATTGGCGCACAAATCAACGCTTACACCGCAAAGAGCTACACATGTTTCCACACGGTATCTCTCGATACTAATGCCGAGAAGTGCGCCGACGTGCTGTCGGATATGTATTTCAATCCGGCGTTCGACCCCGTTGAACTTGAAAAGGAACGCAGGGTGGTCATCGAAGAGATAAACGAGAGCGAAGATACGCCCGACGACCTCTGTTTAGAGCGACTTCTGAGCCTTTTCTTCAAAGGTTGTCCGCTTGAAAAAGCAATTCTCGGCACGAAAAAGACGCTCAAAGAGATGACGAGCCAAACGCTCAAAGATTATCACGACAAGCACTACGTCGCAAAAAACACCGTGCTGTCTATTGCCGGCAATCTCACCGAGGAACAAGCAATCGCCATCGCACAGAAGTATTTCGAGGACAAATATGCCTCGGACGTGCCTTACGAAAACGTACCCGTTGCCGCGCGCCCTGCGCATTCGCATGCATGCAAGCGTAAAAAGGATATAGAACAAACGCACATCGCATTTGCGTTTCCGTCCTATCCGTACAACGATATAAGAGGTAATGCAATGCAACTTATGACGATAATTTTCAGTATGGAAATGTCGTCGAGGCTCTTCCAAAGCGTGCGTGAAAAACTTGGACTTTGCTACACGATTTACGGCTATCCGTCCTCGTATCAGAACAACGGCGCGTTTATCGTTTATACGTCCACAAGCCCCAATAACGCCGAAAAAGCGGTGGAAGCGATAAGGGACGAAATAAACCTCCTCATAGAAAAAGGCGTGAGCGACGAGGAACTCAACAAGGGCAAGGAACAAGTCAAAACCGCTCTCGTTCTGGGGCAGGAAAGCACTTCGGCAATGATGCGCACTTTCGGTGCGCACGCCGTGCAAACGGGGCAACTTTACGACTTTGACGAGAGGATAAAAAACATCGACGCAGTCACCAAAGAGGACGTGCAAAAAACCGCAAAAGAGATTTTCGACTTTTCGCAAGTGTGCTCGTCAATAGTCGCTCCGAACGACGACGTCGACATATTGAAAATAATGAAAAAATAGCGTTAGAACATCGAAAAAACGTCTTTTGCCGCACAAACGCGGCAAAAGACTTTTTTCTTTATGAAATATTTAGAAAAACCTTTTGACATTTTCTCTTGTAAAACGCGCTGTATTGTGGTATAATTTTTATACTAATATTATATATTATCGGGAAGGTTCACCTTGGCAGATACAAGACAAGCAAAAGCAAACAAAGGCAACAGAATCGCGGCAGGGGTGCTGGTCATCATCGTGTCGTTGTTCTGCTTTCTTTCTTTGGTCGGCGCGCTCGGCGGCGTGGGAAGAATGGTGTATTCTTTCCTGTGCGGATTTTTCGGGCTTGCGGCTTATGCCTATTCGCTCATGGGACTCATCATCGGCATTGCCGTCACTTTCAACGTGCGTCCCAAAATGCGTTTATCAAAGGCGTTGACTTATTTCGGATTGCTTATACTCGGCATTTTTGCTCTTCAAATTTACACGTCAAGCACGCACATCGTCGGCGCAAACTACGCTGAATATTTGCTTGCGTGCTACAACAACACCAACACCGCAGGCGGTATGCTTTTGGGCGTCCCGGCATATCCGCTCATGAAAGTCATCACTTCCGTCGGCGCATTGATTGCGGCGTGCGTGGCATTCTTTATCCTTGCGTTTTTCGCGATTTATCCGTCCATCAAACGTAACGTGACGTACACCGTCGCAACGAAGGGCGAACGCGACAAAAAGTTGAAAGCTCCAAAACAAAAACGCTCTTTCTTCTCCAAAAAGGAAAAGCAAACGGCGCAAACTTCTCCTCTTGTCGAGGCGCAAAGCGCACCCACCATCACCGATTTCAACACGGCAGGGACGGGCAGAGGTCTTTATGTTGTTGATGTTCCGGGCGATCCGTTGCAACAAAAAGTCAACAAAAAAGCTCTCGGAGCGGAAGGATACAGTCCGCTCGACTCGTTCAATCCGCTTTATCCCAATGCGCAAGGCACGGTTGAGGACGACGTGAAACGTCCCGTCAAACCCGTCGGCGCAGACAAATTTTCGGCAAGAAACATCGCAAGAGATATTCTTTTCGGTTCGGGCCCCAGCAACGACAATCTTGCAAGATTCGACACCGTAAAAGATCCTAACAACGCTCTTTCGAGCGTGAGCGCACCGTATAGCGCGGTGAGAAGAAACGAACTTAAATCCAAACTCGGCGTGGACGCTACGCAAAGCGCGATCCGCGAGGACTTTATGTCGAGATACAGAGCCGTTCAGCCCGAGCCGCAATCTACGACTTCGCAAACCTCTCAAACGAGCGAAAAAGCCTCCGCAACGAGCAAAATCCAAACCCCGCTCGATTTCAAGCGCGATTTCAGTGCGCTTAAACAAGAACAAACGCAACGCTTCGGTCAAATGTACGCAAAGCCCGAATTCGAGGCAGGCGTGCATATGGAACAACAAGACGAAGCGTGTCTTATCGCAGAGCCGGTGAAGAAGGAAGTTGTAAAACCGACAAAGACTTACGACGGTGCGGAAGCAATCAATTCCACCATTCAAAAGGCAAACGATTCGGTTGCCAAACAGCAAGTGAACGTGGGTATGCTCGGCGCACTCAACAGAGCCATTTCGGGTGAAGAAGAACAAAAGCCCGTCGTCAAAGAAGAGATTGTGTCCGAGGCGTACGAAAAGCCGAAAACGGATATGGTGTTTATCGCTCGCGAAAAGGGCGAAAACACTCAAAATACCGCTCAGCCCACAACGCAAAAAACCGTTGAAAACAACGTCGTTGCGCCGAGTCAACCTGCAAAATCCGCTCAAACCGCTCAAACTCCCGTCGTCGCTCCCAAGAAAGCGGCAAGCATAGACGAGCTTGACAGAAGCGGATACAAGCCCGTGCAAGGCGAAGCGAAGTTGCCAAGAGCCTTTGCGCAGACCGCCGTCGAAGAGGAAAAGACGGAAACCAATTTCTTTGGCGGTATCGGCAAAACCAAGCCCGTAAAAACGTACGAAACGAGCAAAGCCACGCTTGAAAATCAACGCCCCAAATACGTTGACGAGGACAAGACCGTAGGCGGCGACAATCCGAGCGCACCCGCTCCCGTGCAACAAAAAGTTACGGGCGGCGATATGTCGAGAGCGGCAATTCAATCAACGACCGCAATCGCAAAAAACTCTGCAAAAGACATTGAAAACGCAGAGGTTAAAGCTCGTATTCAAAACATAAAACAAGCAATCAAAGAAACTCCGCAAGTGGGACAATACGAGAGAGAAGCTCTCATGAGAGAAGAGAAGATGAAAGCCTCTCAATCTCGCGGAATCCAAAAGGACGAAACTCCGAAGAAAAACGATGCGCGCCTTACGCAAGTGAATATGGATCAAGCCATATCCCAAGCGTCGCCCAAGCGTCCATACGTTGCGCCGCCCATTTCCTTGCTCAATCCGCCTGCTCCCGAAATCGATCAGAACGAGGACTACGAGCAAAAGAAAGAACAAATCATCAATACGCTTGCGTTTTTCAGCATAACGGGCGAGGTTATCGACATCATGGTCGGTCCGACGTTTACGATGTATAAATTGCGCGTGGAGATGCCGAGGGGCAGAACGATAGGTTATATTTCTTCTCTTGAAAGCGACATCGCAATGAAGATGGAAGCTGGCAGCGTGCGTATCATCGCGCCTATTCCGGGCGAGAATGCGGTCGGTATCGAAGTGCCCAACAAGCATAGAAGAAATGTAAACCTCAGCGAAATCATTCAATCGCCCGAGTTTAACAACGCAAAAGCTCCGGCAACCTTTGCCCTTGGCAAAAACCTGTACGGACAATCAAGGGTCGTGGAAATCAAAAAGTTACCGCATGTGCTCATCGCAGGTGCAACCGGCGCAGGCAAGAGCTGCTGCATAAACTCCATTATCGTCAGCTTGCTTTATAAGGCGTCTCCCGACGACGTGCGTCTTATTCTCATCGACCCCAAGCGCATAGAAATGAGCGTGTACGCAGGCATTCCGCACTTGCTTATGGACGAAATTATTTGCGACACGGACAAAGCTATCCGCGCGCTCAACTGGGCGATAAGCGAGATGGAAAGACGTATCAAGTTCCTTGCCGATGTCAACTACAGAGATATTGACGAGTACAACGCCGATTGCCAAAAGAACGGATACGAAAAGATGCCGAGAATCGTCATTATCGTCGATGAGTTTGCCGACCTCATGTCCACAGGCAAAAAGGCGGTCGAGGACACCGTAAACCGCATTGCAAGACTTGCGCGTGCCGTGGGTATTCATCTTATGCTTGCAACGCAAAGACCGTCCGTCGACGTCATCAGCGGTACTATCAAAAACAACTTCCCGAGCCGAGTCGCATTCAAGGTTACGTCGAGTTTCGACAGCAAAACAATTCTCGACACCGTGGGTGCGGACAAACTTCTCGGCTACGGCGACTTGCTGTATATGATGCCCGGCGCAAGTGACCTTGAGCGTATGCAAGGCGCGTTTATATCCAACGAAGAAGTCAAAAAAGTCGTCGATTTCGTCAAAGCCAAAAACGACGCTTATTTCGACAATAATATCAAAGACGCTATTTTCAAGGATAAGGAAGAAGAAAAGCCTGCGCAATCTAAGGACGCAAGGGAAGGAAACAAAGATAAAATACCGCCCGAACTGTTCGACGCATTGCAACTCGGCATAGAGCTTAGAGAAGAGCAAGACGCTCCTATCAGCATATCCTTTATGCAACGTCGTTTGGGACTCGGCTGGCCGAAAGCCGCAAAGATTTACGACAAAATGGATCTTATGGGATATCTCACTCCCGACGAGCATGATCCCAAAAAGAAGAAAGTCAACATCACTTACGAGGAGTTGGAAGAACTTAAAGCCACTGTTCAAAGCGAGGACGAGGAATGAAAATCGGAGCAATATCGCTCGGATGCGATAAAAACAGAGTAGACACCGAAAAGATGCTTTCTCGTCTTGTGGGCGGCGGACATACGCTTGTGGGAAGCGAAGAAGAAGCGGACGTAATCATCGTCAACACCTGCGCTTTTATCGACAAGGCGAAAGAGGAATCAATCGACGAAATTTTGAACGCAATCGCGGCAAAAACCGCCTCGAAAGGCAAAAAGGTCATCGTTACGGGGTGCCTTGCGCAAAGATATGCCGACACTCTCAAAGAAGAATTTCCCGAAGTGGACGCGATTTTGGGCATTGCCGACTACGACAAAATTTTGAATACCATAGAGGACGTCGAAGAGGGTGAAAAGGTGCTTTGTTGCGCCAATCTCGACAAGTTTCACGAGGGTAGAGTGCTCACTACGCCTTATCACTACGCCTATCTCAAAATTGCCGACGGATGCAGCAATCATTGCACTTATTGCGCCATTCCGTCCATAAGAGGAAAGTATCGCTCCGAAAAGATGCAAGACTTGCTCGGCGAAGCGAAAAAGTTGTCCGACGACGGCGTGAAAGAACTCATTTTGGTTGCGCAGGACGTGACGAGATACGGCACTGATTTTGACGGAAAGCCACATCTTATCGAGCTTTTGGACAAGTTGTCCGAGTTAGATTTCGAGTGGATTCGTTTGCTTTATCTCTATCCCGAAATGGTGGACGATACGCTCATCCAATACGTCAAAAACAATCCGAAAATCGCAAAATATATGGATATTCCTCTTCAACATATTGACGACCAAGTGCTGAAAAGGATGAATCGCAGAACCGATGAAAAGAGCATTAGAGAGCTTATATCAAAGCTCAAAAACGCAGGAATCGCAGTGCGTACCACCTTTATTTGCGGATTTCCCGGCGAAACGCAGGAGCAGTTTGAAAAACTCGAAAAGTTTGTCAAAGAGGTCAAATTCGACTATGCGGGATTCTTTGCGTATTCGAGGGAAGATGGCACTCCGGCAGACAAACTCGACGGACATATCGACGAATCCGTAAAGGAAGCAAGAGCGAAAAAACTTGCCGCCGTCCAAGAAAGAATTATAAAAACTCACAATAAAGAACTTATAGGAAAACAAGTCAAGGTCATTTACGACGATATCGATTACGACAAGCAAACGTTTGTGGGCAGAACGCAAACGCAAGCCCCCGACATCGACAACGTGACGCTGTTCAGTGCGGACGAGGAAGTGAAAATAGGCGAATTTTACACCGTCGAAATCACGGGTGCGGACGGCATAGACCTTGTAGGGAAGGTGATAGAATGAAAATCACGCTCGCAACCAAAATCACGATAGCGCGTATATTTTTGATTATACCAACCATAGCCATGTTTATCGCGGCAGAGCTTGCAAGAGTGTCGCAAGGCGCGCATATCGCGCTCATAGTCATTGCCGCTGCGTTGTTTGCAATATGCTGCGCAACCGACTTCGTTGACGGACACATCGCAAGAAAGACCAACACCGTGTCAATGCTGGGCAAATTTCTCGATCCGCTTGCGGACAAGGTTGTCATTGTCGTTATGTTGTTCCTCATCGTGTTGTTCCGCGACGGACTTTCGATGAACGGAGTTTACACGTATAACGCACTCGTAATCGCGCTTCTTTCGGGGCTCATCCTTTCAAGAGAGCTTATAATAGGCGTGTTCCGCTCCATTGCGGCGTCCAGAGGTTTGGTGCTTGCGGCGGACATCTACGGCAAAATCAAAACCGTGTTTTTGGACGTCGGAGTTACGATACTTATGCTTGCGGGGCTTCACCCCGTACTCGGTTGGATAGGCACGATAACCTTCTATATCGGCGCATTCTTTGCGGTGTACAGCGGACTTAACTACGTATTTAAAAACAAGCACGTTTTAAGACAGGACGACGAGCCTTGCGAAAACGAACAAAACGAGCAGACCGCACAAGAAGAAAAAGCAGAATAATTGCATAAACAATCCGTTTAGATAATCGAAAAAATGATAAAAGAAATAGTCAAAATTTGCGGACTCGACAAGGAGGAAATCCTCTCTCGCCTCGAAAAATTCGAGGGTTTCGGCGTGAATTTTTCGGTTGAGGAGTATTGCCTTGACGCAACGATAGGCATGTCGAGCAGCGCAAAACGCGACGTTTTCGAAACGGTGAAGAGCAGAGTGTACAACGCTTTCGAAGAGGAAGTTTATTCCGCAACGGAAGGCTCGCTTGAAGAGATTGCCGCAAGACTCTTGAAAATGAACAATCGCACGCTTGCCGTAGGCGAAAGTTTGACGGGCGGAGAGATTTGCTCGCGCCTTACGGGCATTCCCGGCATCAGCGCAAACTTTTACGAGGGCATAGTGTGCTACAATCGCGCCTCGAAAGTCGAAAGATTGGGCGTGCCGAAATCCGTGCTTGCCGACTATGGCGCGGTGAGCAGAGAAACGGCTTACGCAATGGTGAAAGGTCTTTGCAAACGTCCGGTGGACATCGCACTTGCAACCACAGGTCTCGCAGGACCGACGGGCGATGAAGGAAAGCCCGTGGGGCTTGTGTATATCGGCGTGGGCGGAGGAGATTTCATCACCGTGTTCGAGCGTAGATTTTCGGGAAGCCGCAACGAGATAAGACGTGCGACGTCAAACGTTGCGCTGTTTTACCTCATAAGGTATCTGAAAGGGGATATTTTGCGCCTTTGATGTACCGATTTCGGTACACGGATTGCCGCATAATATAGAAAAAGAAAACATTTGCCGTCAACTCGGCGAAAGGATATAAAGGAGAAACAATATGGCAGACAAAACTCAGGATAAGTCCGCAGTTAACGATAAGGAACGGAATTTGCAACTTGCTCTTGCAAAGATAGAAAAGGACTTTGGCAAGGGCGCGATTATGCGTCTTGGCGAAACGGAAATCCCCAAAGTCGAAGCAATTTCCACGGGATGTTTGACGCTTGACGTCGCACTCGGCATCGGCGGTATTCCGAAGGGAAGAATCATTGAAATTTACGGACCCGAATCTTCCGGTAAAACTACAGTTGCGCTTCACTGCGTGGCGGAAGTGCAAAAAGAGGGCGGCACGGCGGCATTCGTAGACGCGGAGCATGCGCTCGATCCCGTGTATGCGTCAAAACTCGGCGTAAACCTCGACGACCTCTACATTTCCCAACCCGACAGTGGCGAGCAAGCGCTAGAAATCACCGAAACGCTTATCAGAAGCGGCGCGATCGACATCATCGTCATCGACTCTGTTGCCGCGCTCACTCCGCAAGCAGAACTCGACGGCGATATGGGCGACAGCCACGTGGGTATGCAAGCGCGCCTTATGTCGCAAGCGTTGCGCAAAATCACCGCAGCGTCCTCTAAGAGCAAATGCACCATCATCTTCATCAACCAATTGAGAGAAAAGATCGGCGTTATGTACGGCAATCCCGAAACCACCACAGGCGGTAAAGCACTCAAATTCTATTCCTCCGTGCGTATCGAAATAAGAAAAGCGGACACGCTCAAAGACGGCAGCGACATCGTTGGCAACCACGTCAAAGCAAAAGTCGTCAAGAACAAAGTCGCGCCTCCGTTCAAAGTCGCGGAGTTCGACATCATGTACGGCACGGGCATTTCCAACATGGGATGTGTCTTGGATTTGGCGGTTGAAAACGGATTCGTGCAAAAGAGCGGAAGCTGGTTCAGCTACAACGACGAAAAGATCGGACAGGGCAGAGATAAGGCCATGGAATTTTTGAAGTCCAATCCCGAAATTTTCAAAGAACTCGACGCGAAAATCCGCGAAAAATACGAGATGAACAAGTGATTTGTCTTGTATAAACCCTTGATTTGAACAAAAATCGCTTTTCAGACACGAAAAGCGATTTTTTTTTGAGGCTCGGCATTGACGAAACACTACAAATAGTATATACTATATAAGACAAAACTATATATTGAAAACAATATTTGGTATAGATACAAAGTTTGGATATATAAATTGGGGCATTTCAGTTTTGAAAAAACTTTTATTATAACCGTATTTTTGCTTTCTCGTGTGGTTTTGATTATATATATGGAGGTCAAATATGACCGGGAATTTCAATTTTCTGATTGCTGCTCTCTCGCCGGGTGCGGCTGCAGGTATTGCGGCGGCATGCGCGATTATCGTCGGCGTATTGATCGGTTTTATAATTTACAGAGTTTATTCTCAAAACAAAATCGGCAATGCAAAACGCGAAGCGGCAAGAATTATCGAAGAAGCAAATCTCGAAGCAAAGACCATTCGCAAGGACGGTATGCTCGAGGCTAAAGAACAAATGAACAAAATGCGCGTGGATTTCGAAAACGAAACCAAAGAGCGCAAGCAAGACTGGCAACGCACCGAAAACCGCCTCGCTCAAAAAGAGGCGTCACTCGACAAGAAAGAGGACGCTCTTGACAAGAAAGACGCCGCTCTCGACAAGAAAATCGAGGACGTTGAAAGGTCGCAAAAACAAATCGAAGAAACCAAAGAACGCCTGAAGGGCATTGAAAACGAACTCAACAACGCCCAGGAAACCATGCAAAAGGAACTTGAAAGAGTTGCCGGCATGACAAAGGAAGAGGCTTCGCAAGAACTTAAAGACGCACTCTTGGACAGCGTGAAAAAGAGCAGTGCGAACGAGGCTAAACAGCTCATCCAAGAAGCAAAAGACAATGCGGTTAAAGAGGCTCAAAACATCATTTCGCAAGCCATTCAACGCTGCGCCGCCGACACCGCAACCGAAAACACCGTTTCCGTCGTGGCTTTGCCCAACGACGATATGAAGGGCAGAATTATCGGACGTATGGGAAGAAACATCCGCGCACTCGAAAGTGCGACGGGCGTAGATCTCATCATCGACGACACTCCCGACGTCATCACGCTTTCAAGTTTCGACCCTGTAAGAAGAGAAGTTGCAAGACTCACTCTCGAAAAACTTATCACCGACGGACGTATCCATCCCGCTCGCATCGAAGAGATGGTGGACAAGGTGAGAAAAGAAGTCGAGGCAGGCATCAAGGAAGCCGGCGAAGAAGCCGCGTTCGAAGTGGGCGTGCACGGATTGCATCCCGAACTCATCAAGATCCTTGGCAGACTCAAATACCGCACGAGCTACGGACAAAACGTGCTCAAACACTCAATCGAGGTTGCATCCGTCGCATCCGTTATGGCGGCAGAACTCGGCATCGATCCTCGCATCGCAAAGAGGGCGGGCTTGTTGCATGACATCGGCAAGGCAATCGACCACGAGTTTGAAGGTACGCACATTCAACTCGGCGTCGAGATTGCAAAGAAATATCGCGAAAGCAACGAAGTTATCCACGCAATAGCCGCTCACCACAACGACATCGAGCCGCAAACCATCGACGCGGTTCTCGTTCAAGCGGCAGATGCAATTTCGAGCGCAAGACCGGGTGCAAGACGCGAATCCGTCGAAACTTACGTCAAACGTATCGAAAAGCTCGAAGACATCGCAAAATCATTTGACGGCGTCGAACAAACTTTCGCAGTCCAAGCCGGCAGAGAAATCAGAGTTATGGTCAAACCCGAGCAAGTCAACGACGCAAACACCGTGTTCCTTGCAAAGGAGATTGCTCAAAAACTCGAAAACGAGCTCGAATATCCCGGACAAATCAAAGTCAACGTCATCAGGGAAGTTCGCAGCGTAGAATACGCAAAATAATCCTTTCGGATTTACGAAAAATACAATTGTCACGGTGCAAGCTCTATCAATTTTTGCGTAGAACTTGCATTGAGGCATATAAGGTGCTAAAATACTTGTATAAGGCTTTAGCGCACAACACAAAACACATATTTAGGAGAATATCATTATGGCACAAATTATGGCAGGCGATTTGAGAAAGGGCGTTACGTTCCTCTATGACAACAAAATCATGACCATAGTCGATTTCTTGCACGTCAAACCGGGCAAGGGCGCTGCTTTCGTCCGCACAAAAATGAAAAACGTCGTCACCGGCGCAGTGCTTGAACAAACTTTCAACCCCACCGAAAAATTTGAACTCGCACACATCGAAACCAAAACGATGGAATACCTCTACAACGACGGTGAATTCTATTACTTCATGGATGCCGACACCTACGAGCAAATTCCGCTCAACAAGAGCCAAGTCGAAGACGCTCTCAACTTCGTCAAAGAAAACATGAACGTCACCATGAAGTTCTTCCAAGGAGCTCCGTTCTCCGTCGAACCGCCAAACTTTGTCGAACTTCTCATCACCGTTTGCGAACCCGCAGTTGCAGGCAACACCGCAACCAACGCAACCAAGCCCGCAACCGTCGAAACAGGTTATGAACTCCAAGTGCCTATGTTTGTCAACGAAGGGGATACTATTCGTATCGATACTCGCACCGGCGAATATATGTCAAGAGTCTGAAACGGCGAATAGCTTTGTCAAAACCCTTTTGCCACTCGTCACGTACGAAAAGTACGTTGGGCGAGCGTCAAAAGGGTTTTTTCGCACTCTTCATCCGTTTCAGGCTCTTGACTATACTTCATCTTTAGATATATAACGCGTTTCAGGCTCTTGACTATGCTTCATCTGTTTTGGCGCACTTAGGCATATTAACGCGTGCTCTTCATCCGTTTCAGACTCTTGACGATAAGTCATAATTGTTTCGTTCTTTTTTTATCCAAATAACCGCACTTTTTACAAGAGTTTTTGGAAAATATAATCAATATTGTTTTTTTTGGTTTTCGTTATCTTTTATTAAGAAAAAAGTCTAAATTTGTCGCAATGCAATTTGCATTGTTTTGTCGGCATATAGTTTTGTATGCTTGTCGAGATAGTAGGGGACAAAATCGCAAAAATCGTCGGTGACGAGAAAAATATTTTGGAGTTGCGTTTGCGCATCGGCCGTCCTCTTGTCGTGTGTACTGCAGATGGTAAGAGGATTGCAACCTACAACGGCATGCCGTATATCGTGAGCCAAAAGGACGTTGACGACGTTTTGGCAAGAGCGACGAATATGTCCTTTTACAGCGCGTCGGAGGAGATGAAGCGCGGTTACGTGCCGTGCAAGCATTATCGCATAGGCGTGGGCGGAGAAGGCGTGTCGGAGGGCGGCAAGCTCATAAGCGTGAAGAACGTGGGGTATTTGGTCATCCGTATTCCTCATCAGATAAAGGGGATTGCGGACAAAATCGCAAGCGATGTGTTCGACGGCGAGCGCGCAAGGAATACGCTTATCGTTTCGCCGACGGGATGCGGGAAAACAACGCTGCTACGCGAGCTTGCGCGCATAGGCTCGAAGCGGTTTAACGTGGTTGTAATTGACGAGAGATACGAGCTGTGCGCCGTGTCCGACGGCGTTCCGATTCTCGATATAGGCGATTGCGACGTGGTGAGCGGCGTGCCTAAAACCGACGCTTACGAAAGCTGCGTGAGGGCAATGAATCCCGACGTTATCGTCACAGACGAGTTGTTCGGCAAAGAGGATGTAAAAGCGATTTCGGACGTCGTAAGGTGTGGCGTGAGCGTATTTGCGTCATTGCACGGCGAGAGTATCAAGAGCGTTGAGAAAAGCGATTTTGCGCCGTTACTCGACGTTTTCGAAGTCGTATGCGTGCTTGGAAGAAATCCCGTCGGGGAAATCGTAGAAAAACGCGTATGAGCGAAATTTTGAGGCTTGTCGCAGGCGGTTTGCTTGCGCTGATTGCATGCTATATCGGCGTGCTTATCAAAAGACGGTATGCAAAACGAGTGACGTTTTTCAAATCCGCTTGCGAGTTTTCCTCTTGCCTTGCAACCGAACTTTCGCTGAAAAAAACGCCTATGCCAAAGATAGCCTCAAAGTTTTTGCAGGGAAGGGAAGGAGAGTTTGAAAGTTGCGTCGAGTGCTGGATAAACCTTGCAAAGCGAGGCGGAGTTTATGCCTTTGAAAACGCAAACGTTTCGATATTGAAAACCGATGAGAAAAAACAGCTTGCGTCCTTTTTTTCTGCACTCGGAAAAACCGATTTGAAGGATCAGCTCTCCCACGTGGGATACTACAAAAACGTATTCGAGCAAAAGCAGAAGGTATGCGAGGACGAGAGCAAAAAACTTGGAAACACGTACTTCAAATTGTGCGTGCTTGCCGGCATTGCGATAATGCTTATTCTTGCTTGATCGAAAGCAAAAAATGCAAGCAAACGCCGGTGTGTAGAGTCAAATGAAACTCGGCAAAACGTAGAAAAATTCTTTGCGGCGTAGCCGACGACTTTGAGGATTGAGATATGGACGTAAACGTAATTTTGAAAATTGCAGGAGTAGGACTGCTCACGGCAATCGTGTGCGTGATTTTGAAAAAGAGCGACCGTGACGAGATTGCGACTTTTGCAACGCTGGCAGGTCTTATCATTGTAGCGGTGCTCGTGCTGGATATGCTGGGCGGATTGTTTGACACGCTAAAATCAATACTGGCACTTTATTGATACGATATAGTGATGTAAAGTGCTTGTGTGTGCAACATTCGGTGAAAATGCAAGACGGAGCGGCGGAAGGGAAATGATATTCAAACTTGTCGGGATTGCTTTGACGGGCGTTGTCGTGGTGACGTTGCTCAAAAATTCAAAGCCTGAATTCAGCGTGTTTGCAACTATTGCAACAGGGGTTGTGATGGTGATAACCATGCTTTCCGCACTGCAAGAAGTCGTACTTGCTTTCGACTCCATCGTTGAAAAAAGCGGTGTAAACGACGAAGTGTTTTCGGCAGTGTTGAAGATTATCGGCATAGGATATCTGACGGAATATTCCTCGTCCGTAGCAACGGACGCAGGGTGCGATTCCATTGCGCAAAAATTGCAATTCGGTGGAAAAATCGTGATTTTTTTGATGAGTATATCAATTGTAAAATCTCTTGTGGACGTCGTGTCTACGCTTGTGAGTTCGATATGAAAAACAATTCGGCATTGCGTTTTCAAAAGGATTTTTCATGCAAAAAAAGTGCAAAAAAAATACTGTTTTTCGTTGCTCTTTTGCTGTTTTTTTGTGCGTTATCCATTGCTTTTACGTCATCGATTTTATACGAAAATATCGCCTATGCCGCCGACAAATCCGAAGAGGAAATCAAAAAGGAGTTCGAGGGGGACGTCAACGACGTAATAGACGGACTGGATCTCGACGCCATTCAAAACTTCTTAAATTCGCTCGGTGAAAACGAAAAAGAGGCAGTTTCGATCGATGACTTGAAAGCAACGCTGAAAGCACTCGTAAACGGACAAACTCAAAGTTTCTATCAAAATTTTTTAAATTTGCTTTCGAAATCGGCAGGGCGGTATTTCTTGTCCTTTTTGCCTAGCTTTATGACTATCGTGGTGATATGTCTGCTCAAAAACATGCTTTGCTCGCTCACAGGGGATTTTCTCAACACTTCAACGACGGAGGTTGTGCATACGGTGTGTTATTCGGCAATCGTAATCGTGCTTATGAGCGGAAGTGTCGGCATAATAAAAACGGTAAGCGACACGATAAACGCCCTAACGACTTTTGCAAACGCGATTTTCCCGGTGCTGTTGACGCTGTTGTCGTCGCTCGGCGCAACGGTGGCGGTTTCGGGATATTCGCCGCTCGTTGCGGTGCTGTGCTCGTTTGTTATGAAGCTCGTTGGCAGCGTGATTTTGCCTGCGTTTGTTGCATGCATAGTTTTTTGCGTCGTCGGCAACGTTTCAAAAACGGTGAAACTCGACAAACTTTCAAAACTTATCAAGTCGGCGTCGACTTGGCTTGTGGGGATAGCGTTCGGACTTTTTGCGACTTTTTTGACGGTGCAGGGAGTGACGGGCGGCGCAGTGGACAAGTTTGGTTTCAACGTGGCAAAGTTTGCGGTATCCAGCTACGTTCCCGTGCTTGGCGGCTATCTTTCCGACGGCCTTGATTTGCTGACGGCATCCGTAGTTCTTGTCAAAAACGCGCTCGGTTATGTCGGAGCAATCGTGCTTTGTTCGATCGTGCTGTTTCCGATTGTCAAAGTCGTCGTATTTTCGCTCACGCTGAAACTTACCTCGGCGGTATGCGAGCCGTTGGGAGACACTAGAACGTCGAATTTGCTGTTTGCGGTGTCAAAAAACACCAACTTGCTCATAACCGCGCTTGCAGGCGTGGCGTTTGCGTTTTTCTTGCTTGTGATGCTTATGATTTCTTCTTGCAATCCGGGGGTGTGACGTGGCGGCGTGGATAATGTCTGTGGTCGGGGTGATTTGTCTCGGCGTTTTGGTGGAAATCGTGCTGCCGTCCGGCAAAAGCGCAAAGTACGTGCGCGGCGCGTTTTCGTTGCTCGTCGTGTTTGTGATTGCGTCGATAATTCCCTCGATAGCGAAAGCTGATTGGACGCTGGATTTAAACGACGTTTTTTCATCCGGCGAAGTCGAAACGTCAACGCTTGATTTGACGTTGAGCGCAAGCGAAAAAACTCGGCTTGCCTTGCAAAGCGAGGGCTGCGAGAGTAGGGTGGAGATAGAATTTGAAGCGACGGTTGTCAAAGGCGTGCGGATATTTGTTGAAAAATCATCGATAGACGGAAAACGCATCGTCGAAATCGTGTCGAAAACGCTTGCCGTTTCACCGCAAATAATACGCGTTATTTACAGTGAATAGACGCTTTTTGCGCGCGCGTGCGCGCGGGCGCATGCGCGAATTTTGATGTACCTGCGCGTGCGCGCGCACTCGCGCGCAAAAAGCGCAAGAAAATACGCAAATTCCACACAAAAAATACTTTTTCGTTTTTCATAAAATCGGGCGGTGAGCATATATATTTTGATATGAGCGAAGGCATTGAAAAAGTCAAAGGCGACGTCAAGAGCGCGTTTGAAAAAATCAAAGGAATAAAAAACATAAAGATTATCGCTTTGATATTCATAATCGCAATCGCACTCATCATATACTCTAGCGTAGCCGCGGACAAAGAGAGCGAAAAGCAGTCTTTTCAAAACGACGACGAGACGCGCCTTGCAAGCATATTGTCGTCGGTCGAAGGCGCAGGCGAAGTGGAAACGATGATAACGAAATCGTCTGGACAAATCGTCGGAGTGCTGGTGATTGCCGACGGCGCAAACAATCCGATTGTCAGACTTCGACTTCTGAGCGCAACGGCAAGCGCACTCGGAGTGGACTCGGACACGGTGAGCGTCATGAGCCGCAAAAACTGAACCTATAGGAGGAATATATGAAAATGAAACCCAAAACAAAAAAGATAATCGTGTTGTCGGTTATGGTTGCTTTGCTCGTTGCCACGGGCGTACTAAACTTTGTGCTCAGCGACAAGTTGAACAAGACGTCCACCGACGTCGCCGGACAACAGGACACCGTGATGCAAACGTTTTTTGCGGCGGCAAGAAGCGACCGCGACGCTACGAGAGAGTCGGAATTTTTGTATCTTGACGCAATCATGAATTCCGAAGAGAGTTCGGAAAAAGCAAAGACAACGGCGCAAGAGCAAAAAATGTTGCTCGTCGAGAGAATGGAAAAAGAACTTGCGCTTGAAACTCTTATCAAAGGCAGAGGATTCGACGACGCAATCGTCACCATCGGCGACAAAGGCGTGAGTATCGTCGTAGGCGAGAGCGAATTAAGCCAAGAACAAGCCAATCAAATACTTTCCGTCGTGGTTGCCGAAACGACTTTCAAAGCAACCGACGTCAAAGTGATTCCTTTCAACTGACATGGGGAGGGGACGCGCCGCAAAGCGTGCCTTTGCGGCGCGGTGATATTGTCTTGAAAGATTGCGGCAATCGTCGCAATCTTTCATATTTTCATGTTCGTTTTCGTTTGAGTAATACTATTTTTTCAAAAGACAATTGTCAACCAAAATAATTTTTGCGTACGGTTGATATAATTTTTTGCGTGTGATATAATAATTTGCACGGAGGCAGAATATGGCAAAAGATAAATTATCCGTATTAAACGAAGTTTTGGTTTCGCTTGCAACCGAGGCTGCGCAAGACGTGGAGGGCGTGCACCTTCTCAACTCAAAGCGCAATTGCGGCGCAGTATCCGTTTACGTTTTGCCAAACGAAAAAGTTGCGGTAGATCTTTTTGTGAGCATCGACCTCGGTTACACCGTACCCTCCCAAGTTGCAACTTTGCAAGAAAAAGTCAAAAATCAAATCGAAGGCGCAACCAAGTTTAAGGTTCAATCCGTAAACGTTCAGGTTGTCAACGTAAACGTGGCGCAATAATCATGAGAAGAGTAGCAAGAGAAAACGTATTTAAACTGGTGTTCGAATACACCTTCTACGGCTCGGTGAACGAGTCCACCTTGGAGCTTATGCTTGTGGACAGCGATCTTACCGAAGACGACAGACAATATATCAACTCGACGTATTTGGGCGTTTGCACCAACGACGAAAAACTCAAGGGCATCATAGAAAATCACCTTGAGGGATACAAGCTCGAAAGAGTGTATCGTCCCGACTATGCGGTGTTGCTTGTGGCAACGTACGAACTTTTGGAACATACCGCACCGAACGCAGTCGTAATCAACGAAGCTGTCGAGCTTTCAAAGAAGTACGGTACGGACAAATCCGGCTCGTTCGTCAACGGTGTGCTTGCCAAGATAGTGAAAGATATTGACTAATCAAAGAGAATTATCCCGAAATTTTCAAATACTGCGAAAATGATGTGCGAATGTTTGATATTTCGGGATTTTTTGACTCAAAATAAACGTAAAAATGCCGAAAAATCGGTGTTTTACTGCAAAAAAGGTGTATAAAGTGTCGATTGTGTCAGATAAAACCCCATTTTCTGAAAATACGATTTCGGTTAGCGAAGTAAACGCGACGATAAAAGCCTGCATCGATGCCCCGATATTCAAGGGGTTGGAGGTTTTCGGCGAGATTTCGGGTTATAAGTTTTCGGGAGCGCATGCTTACTTTACGCTCAAGGACAAAAACTCGCAGCTCTCATGCGTTTGCTTCTACGCACAAAAAACGTATGTCCCAAAAGACGGCGAAAGCGTCATCGTGCGCGGCTCGCTTGACTATTATATCAAGGGCGGCAGACTGTCTTTGCAGGCAAGCTCGATAACTCCCGTCGGACAGGGTATGTTGTTTTTGGAGTTTGAAAGACTCAAAGCAAAATTGCAGGCGGTGGGACTATTTGACGAGGCGCACAAAAAACCGATTCCTCAATTTGCGAAAAACGTATTGGTCGTCACGTCAAAAACCGGTGCGGTCATAAGGGATATAGTTACGACCGTTCGCCGCAAGAATCCCGTCATTGATATCGTTGTCAAAGACGTGCGCGTGCAGGGCGAAGGCGCAGGCAAGGAAATAGCGAAGGTGCTTGAGAGAGTGGACAATCTCGGCTACGACGTCATCGTCATCGCAAGGGGTGGCGGATCGCTGGAAGATCTTGCGCCGTTTTACGACGAAACGCTTGTAAGAGCGGTGTATAAAATGAAAACCCCGGTGGTATCTGCCGTGGGACACGAAACCGATTTTTCGCTTTGCGATTTCGTTGCGGACAAGAGAGCGGCGACGCCGACCGCTGCGGGCGAGCTTGTGGCTTACGATTATTATGCGCTTGCGGACGAACTCAGACAAAATATGCGCAGACTCACCGTCAATGCGACAAGGACGTATGAGAAAAAGAGTTCTGCAACGCAAATTTGTTGCAACAAACTGCGCAGACTGGCATCCGAATTTTATTTGCAAAGAGGGCACAAAATCGAAGTGCTTATGCAAAGGGCAAAGTCGCAAACGGAAAGGAAAATCGAGATTACGGATGCGAGGGTGGACAAAGCCACGGCATCGCTTGATAATCTTTCTCCGCTCAAAACTTTGCGAAGAGGATATTTCAGGCTTCAAGCGGACGGCAAAACCATCAACAAAGTTGCAAATCTCAAAATCGGCGACACGGTTACCGCAACCGGCTCCGACGGCTCGATATGGGCGCAAGTGAGCAAAATAGAAATTTCCGAGGAGAATAAATAAATGGCAGAAATCAAAAAATTTGAAGACGCGCTTCAAGAACTCGAAGCAATCGTAAAAAAACTCGAAGGGGATATTCCTCTTGACGAGGCAGTGAAGGCTTTTGAAAAAGGAATCGAACTGAGCAAAGTTTGCATTGCAGATCTCAAAGCGGAAAAGGGCAAACTTGCTTTGCTTGTCGATGACATCAACAACCTCACCGAAGAATTGAAACTCGACTGATTATGAAAATCTCGACCATTGACAAAAACGAATTTCTTTTTGCGTTCGAACAGTCGCTCAAAGACGCGATAGGATATGACGATAACTTCATCGACGAGGGTATGCGCTATGCCGCTCTCGACGGCGGAAAAAGAGTGCGTCCTCTTTGCGTGTATTACGGCGCGCGCTCGACGGGCAAAGACGCCGAAGTAGACGAAGTCGTGAGCCTTGCGGTTGCGGTTGAACTTATCCACAACTATTCGCTCGTCCACGACGATTTGCCGGCAATGGACAACGACGATTATCGCAGGGGCAAACTTTCCGTTCACAAAAAATTCGGACACGCAAACGGTATTCTCATAGGCGACCAACTTCTTACGCTTGCCTCATGCGTACTTCTCGACGGCGCAAGAGCGTTCGGCTCGCACTTTGCAAGAGCGGCGCAAGAGATTGTCGTTGCGGCAAAACGCATGGTTGTCGGTCAAGCTAACGATTTGCAAGGTTGCGAGTGTGCCGATAGTTTTCTTGAAATGTACTCTCAAAAAACCGCCGCATTGATCGTGGGTGCGTTCGGCGCAGGCGCGATTTGTGCGGATGCGGACTTCGAACAGATCGAAAGAATAGGAGACTACGCAATGAACGTCGGCATAGCTTTTCAGCTTGCGGACGATTTGCTGGACGAAGACAAAAACAGCATTGTAGGGGTGTGGGGCAAAGAAAAAACACACGCACTTCTAGAGCGCGAAACGCAAAAGGCAATCGATTTGGCAACAACCTTTGCAAACGCCAAAGAGTTGTCCGATTTTGCCACGGCGTTGTGCGGTAGAAAAGAATAGACCAAATAATATCGCAAACTTGCAAAAAAAAGGTTGCAAAATTCGATTTTGTTTGATATATTGTTAAAGCAATCGTGTGCGGGAGTGACTCAGTGGTAGAGTGTCACCTTGCCAAGGTGAAAGTCGCGGGTCCGAATCCCGTCTCCCGCTCCACACAAAGTATCGGCATCACTCGATACGATACGGCATCATAGCCAAGAGGTAAGGCAAGGGTCTGCAAAATCCTCACCCCCAGTTCAAGTCTGGGTGATGCCTCCAAAAAAATATCTCGCAAACAGCGAGATATTTTTTTTACGAAATAAATCCGCAAGCGGATTTGTGAAATGCGC
>FR895509.1 GCA_000434435.1 Firmicutes bacterium CAG:475 | reverse complement strand
GTACACGCCTTACGCATTTGTAGAGGGGGAATACACACGTGAGGAAGGGGGACATTGCAATTTAATAGTGCACGACGTTCACCTTTGTAGAGAAAGAACAATCGGATGATATCGCAACTGCGTTGCGGTTGCGGAACAATAATACGTATTCAAATTTAATAAGGAGATAAAACATGGATTATATCACTTTAAATCAACAAAATTTTGACGAAATTACGTCCAAAGGCGTTGTCCTCGTGGATTTTTGGGCAACGTGGTGCGGACCTTGCAAAATGATGGCTCCCAACGTTGAAGAAATCGCAACGGAATATAAAGGCAAAGTCACTGTCGGTAAGGTGGACGTGGACGAGTGTCAAGAACTTGCAACTCGTTTCGGAATTATGTCGATTCCTACGCTCATCGTCTTTAAAGACGGCGAAAAGAAAGAAGTGCTTGTCGGCTATCGTTTGAAGATGCAAATCGCACAAGTCCTCGACAAGTATCTTTGATATTTATTGGACGCTCATAATAAAAAACGAAGTCAAAACCGTTGTTTTGACATAATTTACAAGGAAAACAAAAGATGATAGATCTCAAAAGCATAAAACAAGTCGATCCCGAACTTTACGCGTCCATGCTCCAAGAGCTTGAACGTCAACAACACAATCTCGAACTTATCGCAAGCGAAAACATCGTTTCCGAAGCGGTGCTTGCGGCGGCAGGTACTTTTTACACCAACAAGTATGCGGAAGGTTATCCCGGAAAGAGATATTACGGCGGTTGCGAATACGTAGACATTGCAGAAAAACTCGCAATCGAGCGTGCAAAGCAACTTTTCGGAGTGAAGTACGCAAACGTGCAACCGCACTGCGGCTCAAATGCAAACTTTGCGGCGTATTACGCCTTGCTCGATAGCGGAGATACCATTCTCGGCATGACGCTTGCCGACGGCGGACACCTCACGCACGGCGCGAAAGTGAATATGAGCGGCAAGCTCTTCAACTGCGTCGGCTACGGCATAGACCCGCAAACCGAGCTTATCAACTACGACGAAGTGCGTAGGATTGCGCTTGAATGTAAGCCCAAACTCATCGTTGCCGGCGCAAGTGCGTATCCGAGATTTATCGACTACAAGAAATTCCGCGAGATTGCCGACGAAGTCGGGGCGTATCTCATGGCGGATATGGCGCACGTTGCAGGTATGGTTGCGGTCGGTCTGCATCCAAGCCCCGTAGGATATGCGCACGTTATTACAACAACGACGCACAAGACGTTGAGAGGGCCCAGAGGAGGTCTTATCCTTTGCGACGACGAAGATATCGCAAAGAAGATCGACAAGGCGATTTTCCCCGGTTCGCAAGGCGGTCCGCTTATGCATATAATAGCGGCAAAAGCGGTTGCTTTCAAAGAGGCTCTTTCGCCCGAATTTAAGACTTATCAGGAGCAAATCCTCAAAAACGCCAAGGCAATGGCGGACAGACTTATCAAAAGAGGTCTGCGCCTTGTAAGCGGCGGTACGGACAATCATATGATGCTCATAAACCTTGTAGGAAGCGGCGTCAACGGGAAACAACTCGAAACATGGCTCGATATGGCGCATATCACCGCAAACAAGAATTCCGTGCCAAACGAGCCGTTGTCGCCTTCGCTCACAAGCGGTTTGAGAGTCGGCACGCCTGCAGTCACGTCAAGAGGCATGAAAGAGGACGATATGGTCAAAATCGCGGATATGATTGCCGATATAGTCGAGGGTGGCGAGAGTGCGATAGAATCCGTCAAGGCGCGCGCAATCGCACTTTGCGACGAGCATCCTATCTACAAGGACGCCGTGACGCTTTGACAAGCGAACAAAGATAAGATATAACTTCGTAACCTGCAAACGCAACGGGAGCAAAAACTTCTCGTTGCGTTTCTGTTTTTAAGTTAGCTTTTTCGTTTTCGATTTTCGATTCGGTTACGCTTGAATCGGCGACATCCGATTTGTTTTTTTCGTCGTTGCGCTCGGATGCGGAATCGTCGTTTTTCTTTTCGGTTTTTGATTTTTGCATCATTGACATCACGAGGGGAAGCATAGACGATACGTCCACTTTGCCGTTTTGCATATTGCCAAGGAGTGCAAACATCGGGTTTTGAGCCGCCATATTTTTTATAAAATCGAATTTCCCGTCGTTTTGCCGTTCGATATTCGAAAAATCAAGTCGAGTTTTCTCGCCAATTCCGTTCTGGCGAGCGAAGGCGGATGTTTCGGTATATTTGTCGTCCTGCATGCGCACGTGCGTATATTGCTCGTTTGGCGACTCTTGCGCTGTGTTTTGCGCTTTGTTGTCGCCGTTTTTTTGAGTAAGCAGTTGCATGAGCATTGAAATCGTGTTCATATCCAAATTCATAGGCCACCTGTCACAATCATTTTATGCGCTCATATATTGAACGTGCGGAGGAATTTATGAATTTTTATGATTTCAACGGAATGAGAGGGTATGGCAATCAAAGTGCCGAAAACGGAAACGGCAAACAAAATTCTTGTAATTTTGCGGGACAGAATTGCGACACCGAGAGTAAAAATCAATCTTTTGAGGACAAGTTTGCCGAATACTCGCAAAAGAGCGAAGAGGAGCTGACCGCGCGCCTTATGGACGTTGCAAGGCGTATGAAAGCGCAGGGCACGTTCGACGCGCAATCCCTCGAAAATTTGTACAACAACGCATTTCCCATGCTAAACGACGAGCAAAGACGGCGCATGAGAAGCATTATAGACATGCTCAAAGCGTGAGGGGATATGGACAAAATCGACGCGCGAATTGTAAATCGACTCAAAGTTTCGAGCAAAGTCAGCAGTGCGCTTGTCAAAACTCTCGAAAACGAGGACGAAAGGGCGGATGCAATCGTAAGAGTGCGCAATCCCTTGCATTTAGGTTTTTTGGAGAGAAGTTTCGACGTTGTGGCAAGCTATCCGTTCATACGCTCGATAGGAATAAAATGCGGACTAGAAGACGCCATACGGCTTGAAAGAATGAGCGAGGTGGAATACGTTGCCGCTCAAAGCAAAGTTTTTGCTCTCGGAAAGGAAAAAGACGAAAGCTATAATGAAAAGCATTGTGAAACAGACAATGAAATCGTTGACCATAGCAGCGACAATGCGGAAGTTTTGCGCAGAGTAGACAAAGCTCGAAATACGGAATTTGCGCAATCTAACCGCATGTTTTATCCCATACCGACTTTCGACGACAATCTTGACGGCAGAGGAGTTACGCTTTGCGTTATGGACACGGGCGTATCTCCGCATATCGATTTGTCCGTGCCGAAAAATCGTATAATCGGCGCAATAGATTTTGTAAACGGTGAAAAATATGCCTATGACGACAACGGACACGGCACTTTCGTCGCAGGGGTTGCGTGCGGAAACGGTATATTGTCGGCAAGGGGAATCAAAGGCGTTGCGCCTATGGCTAACGTGCTGTCCGTCAAAGTCATAGAAAAGAGTGGCGAGAGCGGAACGTTCAAAATTTTGGACGGTATGCAATGGCTTTTCGACAATTTCAGGCAGCACGGCGTGAGAGTTGTGTGTATGAGTTTCGGCGCAGAGCCGCTGGAATATGCCGATCCGCTGAAAATCGGCGCGGAAATGCTTGCAAGAAGCGGACTTATCGTGGTTGCGGCATCGGGAAACAGCGGTGCAAACGCTTTGAAATCGCCTGCGATAAGCAACGAAGTTATTGCCGTCGGCGCAGTGGATAACGAAGACAATATTGCAAATTTTTCGTCGAGAGGTTCGTACAACGGCATAAAGCGTCCCGACGTTTACGCGCTCGGCACAAACGTAAAAGGGCTTCAATCGGGCGGAGCGTATTCGCACATGAGCGGAACGTCGGTTGCCGCTCCCTACGTTGCCGGCGCGTGTTGCTTGCTTTGCCAAAAGTATGCGAGGATTTCACCGTTTCAAGCAAAAAACGCAATTCTAAACGCGTCTATCAATTTGAACGGCACGAAAATATTTAAGATTTAAGTCCTTTCATAAGTCGTTCGACAACGGACAAAAAGTAGGCGATTTCGCCCTCTTTCGTTTCGCAACCGACGCTTGCTCTAACTGCGCCTTGAAAGGACGTGCCTTGCTCGCGATGTACGAGGGGCGCGCAGTGCAAGCCGCCTCGCACGCATATGCCGTATTCGTTCAACTTGTCGGCGATATAGCCGCTGTCCGCGTTTGCGAGGTTGAAACATACAACGCCCGTTTGCGTGTCGCGCGTGTAGAGCGTCGCACCTATATCGTGAAGTCCGTGAAGAATATTTTTCGTTATTCTATCGATATATTTTCTGTCTTTGTCAACGTTGTCGAAAGACCATTTCGCGCCTTGACGTAAAGCGTCTATACCGCCAGAAAACAACGTGCCTGCCTCGAATGAGTCGGGCATTTCGACGATTGGGGTTACGTCGCTAGAAAACGTCCCAGTACCGCCGTAAAGCAAAGGAGATAGTTTTATATCCTTGCGCACAATCAAAAATCCCGTACCTTGCACTCCGTGCAATCCCTTGTGTCCGGGGCATGCAAGCATACTTATACCGCTGCTTTTTAAAGTCAGCGGAATAAGAGGAACGCTTTGCGCTCCGTCCAAAATCAGGATTTTGCCGTTGTTTTTGCAATAATCCGCAATACTTTGAATATCGCAAATCGCGCCGTTGACGTTGCACGCTCCGCCAAAAACCAAAATATCGGCATTTGTTGCAAATTTTTCGACATCTTTGACGTCTATGCGGCCGAGAGGGTTTGTTTTGACGATTTCGAGGGATATTTTGCCCTCTTGTTTGAGCTTGTAGAGAGGGCGCAAAACCGAATTGTGTTCGTTGACGCCGGTAAGCACTCTTTCGCCGCCTTTGACAATGCCGAATATCGCAAGATTCAAGGCTTCCGTGCAGTTTTTTGTGAATATCAGAGAGTATTCGTCGCTTGCTCCGAACACTGACAAGAGATACTCTCGACATTTTTGTATGCGTATGCTTTTGTCGATTGCCTCGTCGTGTCCTGCGCGACCGCTGTTTGCCGAGTGCGTTACGTCAAAAATCAATGCGTCCAACACGCATTTCGGCTTAAATCTTGAAGTTGCGGCATTGTCGAGGTAAATCATATCGTCCTTATCTATGCAACTTATGCGATTTTGCACGAAAAATGTGCGAGCGCAATATATTAAAATCAAGAGCGGTTACATATATTTTCGGAGGGGATTATGAGAGAATTTTTCGTTGCGTTCCGCTCGCGCGCCGAAGCCGTGCGGTTTTATGAAGAGCTTGCAAGTTATCGAATATCGGGCAGGCTTATCAATACGCCCTCGTCCGCAAAAGTAGGATGCGGGCTTTCGGTTAAACTGTTTGCAAAGGACATGCAACAGGCAAAAATAATTCTGCAAAGGGGCAGATACGCATCCGCAATCGGTTTCTATTATTTCGGCGCAAACGGAAACGCAATAAGATTGTGACCGCTCTTTATTCTCGTATGCGCAAATGCTCGATTGTGCATACGAGAATAAAAATCACATTTGAAAACGGCAAAAAACACGGCGATACGCGGCAAATATAATTAAATGTTAAGAAAAAAGTATATTTTGCTGTGCTTTCTTGCAAAAAACGAGGAAGTATGCGATAATCGAAAATATGACGAAAGACAACTTGAAAATATACGATTTGCTTGACGAAATGCACCACGATGCCGATTGCGAACTGAATTTTAATTCGCCGTTTGAATTACTTGTTGCGGTGGTGTTGTCCGCCCAGTGTACGGACAAGCGCGTAAATCAAGTTACGAGCGAGCTTTTCAAAATCGCAAACACGCCCGAGGCTTTTGTAAAAATGCCTGTCGAAGAGCTTGAAAGGCATATATTTTCTTGCGGATTTTACCATAATAAAGCAAAGGCGATAAAGAGTTTGAGTCAAAGCGTTTTGGATATGGGCGGCATGCCTAAATCGCGCGACGAACTTATGAAACTCCAAGGCGTAGGGCGCAAAACGGCAAACGTCGTAGCGGCGGTGGCATACGGCGAAAACGCAATCGCTGTGGATACGCACGTTTTTCGAGTGGCAAACCGCATAGGGCTTGCGCATGCAAAAACTCCCGAGCAAACCGAGCAACAGCTTATGCAGGCTTTCGATGAAAATCTTTGGTCGCATCTTCATCACTTGCTCATTTTTCACGGCAGATACACTTGTCACTCTCAACGTCCCGAGTGCGACAAATGCCTTGTGAGAGAGTACTGTCAATACTATAAGAAACTGACGTCGGGCATGCCCGTAGGTCAAAAATAAAACGAAATCGATATGAAAAAGTACGAGATTATTTCAAAAAAACGCCTTGCGCCAAACGTGAACGAATACGTGATTTACGCACCCTACGTGGCAAAACATTGCCTTGCGGGGCAGTTTGTCATACTGCGAGTGGACGCCGATGGCGAGAGAGTTCCGTTCACAATTTGCGATTATTCGAGAGCGGACGGCACGGTTTCCGTTATGGTGCAAGAGGTCGGATATACGACGGCAAAACTTGCCATGATGCAAGAGGGCGACGCTCTTTGCGATTTCGTAGGTCCGCTCGGCAACGCCACCGATCTGTCTGCGTACGAAAATATTTGCCTTATAGGCGGTGGAATCGGCTCTGCGGTCATCTATCCGCAAGCAAAGCAGCTTAAAGCGCAAAACAAGGCGGCAGACGTGATTTTGGGCGCAAGAAACGCGGATTTGCTTATGTACGTAGACGAGTTCGACAAAAACGCAAACAATCTTTATCTCGTCACCGACGACGGCTCTCGCGGTCAAAAAGGATTTGTCACCGATATGCTCAAACAGCTTGTCGAGGACGGAAAAAATTACGATTGTGTGTTTGCAGTAGGTCCGCTTCCTATGATGAAAGCGGTTTGCAATCTCACGAAAACGCTCGGCATACACACCATCGTCAGTATGAACTCTATGATGGTGGACGGGACGGGGATGTGCGCATGCTGTCGTTTGAGCGTCGGCGGCGAAACGAAGTACGCTTGCATAGACGGTCCGGAGTTCGACGGACGTCTTGTCGATTTCGACGAGGCGATTGCAAGAAGCAAAACTTATTTGAAAGAAGAAAAAGATCATCTTTGCAATTTGAGGAGGGATATATGATAGAGCCAAGACGCCATATGCCGACTCAGCCCGCAAACGAAAGGATACGCAACTTCGACGAGGTTGCGCTCGGATATACCGCAAAACTTGCAAAAGACGAGGCAGACAGATGCCTCAATTGCAAAAACGCACCGTGTATGAGCGGTTGCCCCGTGGGCGTGCATATTCCCGATTTTATCGCAAACGTGAAGCAAGGTAATATTCAAGGCGCATATCGCGTGTTGAAAAACGACAACAATCTTGCGGCAATTTGCGGAAGAGTTTGTCCGCAAGAGAATCAATGCGAAAAGCATTGCGTACGCAAGGACAAGTTGGGCGGAAGCGTCGCAATAGGCAATCTCGAAAGATACGTTGCAGACCAAGCGATTGCAAACGGATACGACGAGAGACCTCAAATTATCAAAATCGGAAAGAGAGTGGCGGTGGTAGGCTCCGGCCCCGCGTCGCTGTCTTGCGCGGCGGATCTTGCAAGATGCGGCGTTGACGTGACAATGTACGAAGCGTTGCACGAAGCAGGCGGCGTGCTTGTGTACGGTATTCCCGAATTCAGACTTCCAAAGGCACTTGTCAAAAAGGAAATCGACAAAGTGCGCGCGCTGGGCGTTGATATAGAAACCAATGTCGTCGTCGGCAAGACGATATTTATCGAAGAATTGCTTTTTGAATACGACGCGGTGTTTATAGGCACGGGCGCAGGCGTTCCCATGCTCCTCAAAGTCAAGGGCGAAAACCTCAACGGAGTGTACTCCGCAAACGAGTATTTGACGCGAATCAATCTCATGAAAGCCTACAAAAAGGATGCGATAACGCCTGTAAAACGCGGTAAAAACGTGGTCGTTGTGGGCGCAGGCAACGTTGCTATGGACAGTGCGAGAACGGCTTTGCGTATGGGAGCGAACGTCAAACTCGTCTACCGCAGAGGCAGAGAGGAAATGCCTGCAAGAAAAGAGGAAATCAACCATGCAGAAGAGGAGGGCGTAGAGTTTTTGCTCCTGGCAAATCCCGTTGAAATCATCGGCGACGAGCAAGGTAACGTCAAGGCGGTCAAGTGTATCGAAATGCAACTGGGCGAGCCCGACGCAAGCGGACGCAGAAGCCCGATTCCCGTTGAGGGAAGCGAGTTTACGGTGGATTGCGACGAAGTTATAGTCGCACTGGGCACGACTCCAAATCCCATAATCAAACGCAGTATGCCGTCGCTCGAAACCACCAAAAAAGGCACGATAGTCGCAGACGAAAACGGCTTGACGAATATACCTCGTCTTTACGCCGGCGGCGACGCGATGACGGGTGCGGCAACGGTTATTCTCGCAATGGGCGCAGGCAAACGCAGCGCGCAAGCGATACTGAAATCTTTTTCAGAATAAAAATACTATGAAAACAATACCAAAGAGGCAAATATGTTTTTAGACTATGTAAAAATTTTTATAAAAGCGGGCAACGGCGGCAACGGCAAAGTGTCCTTCCATCGTGAAAAATTCGTGCCCAACGGCGGTCCCGACGGCGGTGACGGAGGCAACGGCGGCGACGTCGTGTTTGTTGCCGACAAGGAAATCAATACGCTTATCGACTTCAAGTTCCAAAAATTCTACCGCGCTCAAAACGGCGGCGACGGCGAAGCGAAAAACTGCACGGGCAAATCCGCTCCGAATCTCATTATAAAAGTGCCCGTAGGCACGGTCATTCGCGACACGGAGAGCGGAAAGGTTATTGCAGACCTCTTTGACGACGGCGAAACTTTCGTTGCGCTAAAAGGCGGCAGAGGAGGCAAGGGCAACAATCGCTTTGCGCATGCAAGACGTCAGGCGCCGTCATTCTCGCAACTGGGCGAAACGACGGAAGAGCATCAGGTTACGCTCGAACTCAAAACCATCGCGGACGTCGGACTCGTCGGTTTTCCGAACGTCGGAAAATCCACGCTTTTGTCCGTTTTGACAAGCGCAAAACCAAAGATCGCCAACTATCATTTCACGACGATCAGTCCGAATCTTGGCGTCGTGCAAATGTATGACGACAGCTTTGTCATTGCGGATATCCCCGGACTTATCGAGGGCGCAAGCGAGGGCGCGGGGCTCGGACACTATTTCTTGCGCCATATAGAGCGTGTGCGCCTTATCGTGCATATCGTGGACATAAGCGGCAGCGAGGGCAGAGATCCCGTTGACGACTACAACAAAATCAATGCAGAACTTGCAACATACAGTGAAAAACTTGCCGCGATTCCGCAAATCGTGGTGGCGGGCAAGGCGGATTTGCTCACCGATCGCTATGAAATCGAAAAGTTCGAGAAAGCAATCGGCAAAAAGGTTTTCGTCGTTTCGTCGGTTACGCACGAAGGGCTTGACGAGCTTCTTGCCGCAATGAAGCAAAAGGTTGACGAGCTTCCTCCGCCTCAACGCATCGAGCGCGACGAGGACTTTGAACTCGAACCCAAATCCGATCAAAAATTCACGGTGTCTCGTATGCCGGACGGCTCGTTCTTCGTGGACGGCGGACTTGTGGACTTCCTCATCCAAAACGTTACGATTTCGTCGCAGGATTCCTTTGCGTTCTTCCAAAAAGTCCTTAAAGACCGCGGCGTAATCGCAGAGCTCAAAAAGAAAGGTATGAAAGAAGGGGATATCGTTACGATCGGCGACATCGAATTCGAATGGGTTGACTGATAAACGCCAAAATAAAATCACTCGCAATACAACGGATTTACGGTTTGTATCCGATTGCAAGCGGGTGTTTTTTATTGCCGTGTTTTCAATGCTGCGATTTGCAAATTCGCATAATCGTTCTTTCATCTGATTGAAGCTCGAAATCAATCGATGTTATTATTCTCCCGAGCGTATTCGTCTTGACACTCTGTTTCAAGCTCCTCAAACGCTTTCGGGGACGACAAAGTGCCGTTGCCGAGTGTCAATGTGAGTAGGGCAAGCACAAGCAGTATTGTGCCGAAAACGATATAGTAGATTTTGAGGGGAGTGAGAAAAGATACCAGTACGAGCACCGCACCCGAAAATGCATAGTTTTTGAAATTGCGCCGAGAAAGTATCGTTTGAAGCAATGCCTTAAAAGAAAATTTTTGTCGCGGTTTTTTCAAGACGGGCAGGGCGTTGTGTTTTGCAAGAAACTTGTAAACTTGTTTCGCTTTTACGATTTCGATATTTATATCTTCGAGATTTGCAATTTGCCAGGCGTGTCTGTCAATCGATTTGGTGATGAGGTAAACATGATTTTTCCCATGCTTTTTTGCCGTTTTGCAAACGTTTGCAACGTCGCTTCCGCCAAGTGCCGAAAACTTGAAATTTGCGATTATTATGCTCTTTTCAAGCAAAATATAGTTTGAACCATTCTCGATTTGAGGATTTTTTAGAGCGGTTTTTATCAAATCTACAATATATTCGCCGCCTCTTATACAAAACTCCGTTTCGAGTCTGTCGTATGTATAAGGCTTTTGATTCCGCTTTGAGAAGTAACGCACGCTTACGAGAATCACGCTTGAAAACGCAATCGAAAATACGATTGCTCCCACCGCGTTTTTAAACAGCAACGCAGACCAAACGAACGTTGTCAGGGTGACGATTATGCTTGCAAAAATGTAGTCGAGTGCTTTTGCCATATAAATATTTTTGCCAAAAATCAAGTAGTAAAAACATGTTGCAGCTTAAAAAATTCTTTGCATACGCCTTGATTTCTTGAAAGTTTTTCATATGTGTTGTATAATAAAAATATGGAAAAAACTTTGATTTTCGGCGGGGCTTTCGACCCTGTGCATAAAGAGCACGTTGCCATGTGCAAAAGCGCGATGCAAGAGCTCGGTATATCCAAACTCGTGCTTGTTCCGACAGTAACACCACCTCACAAGAGCGCGGGATTTTTGAGTTTTCAAGACAGATGCGATTTGCTCAAAGTCGCTTTCGAGGGCGTAGATTTTGTCATCGACGACATTGAAAACGCAAGAGAAAAAGACAATTACTCTGCGCTTACGTTGCCTATACTCAAAGAAAAATACGGAGATATCGTATATCTTATAGGCGGCGATAGCCTTGAATATTTCGACACGTGGTATCATCCCGAAAAAATCGTTCAAGTTTGTCCGATTGCCGTTTGTGCGCGCGAGGGATACGACGATATTAGGGATAGAGCAAAACGTCTTGAACAAAAATTCGGAGGGGAGTTTATCCTTTTGAATTACGTCGGCAAAGACGTATCGTCATCCGAAGTCAGAGCAAAACTGCTTATGGGCGAAACTCCAATCGAGATTGACGAGCGAGTTTTGGATGCGATAAGACGAAAACGTCTGTTTTGCGAGTACGAGGACATGGCGAAAAAACTCCGTTCCTATCAAACGGAAGAGTTGTTCGCACACAGCAAAGCGGTCGTTTTGACGGCGATGCGGCTCAACTCTTTGCACAACTTGAAGCAGGATTTCACCAAAGTGTTTCTTGCGTGTTTTTTGCACGACAATGCGAAAAAGCGTCCCTCTCTCGACGGTTTAAACGTGCCTTGCGACGCAGTCGGAACGCCGGTATTGCATCAATTTTTGGGTGCGGAGAAGGCGAGGCGAGATTTCGACATACAAGACGAGGACGTGCTTGACGCAATCCGTTATCATACCACCGCAAAAGCGAATATGACTATGCTCGAAAAGCTCGTCTATACAGCAGACAGCGTGTCTTTCGACCGCGATTACGAGCCAATCCCCAAAATCCGCGAGATTGCAATGCGCAATTTCGACGAAGGGTTTAAAGCGGTGTTGAAATACACCTACGACAAAGTCGGCGCAAGCGGCAAACCTATGCATCCGCTCACACAAGAAGCCGTGAAGTGCTATCTCGGTTGAATTGTTGACGCTCAAAAGCACGGGCGCAATGCGAAACTAAAGTTAATCGTCGTATTTTTGCAAATTTGACCGTTGAAATTGCATGGCATATATGCTAAAATCAAATTGTAAAAACGTGCAAAAACACGTTTTTTGCACACGATAAATACAAATATACCGAAGAACTATCGCTTTTTGCGACAGGAGGATTTATGGAACCTATTGAAATGAAAGACATCATTTGTGCCGAACTTGACGAGCACAAAGCCGTTGATATCACGATTTTGGACGTTGCGCATCTGACAGTTATGACCGATTATTTTGTCATTTGCACCGCAAAGAGCAACAAACAAGTCAAAGCACTTGCCGAGTTTGTGGAAGAAAAAATGAGCGAAAACGGCATCGAACCCACACACACCGACGGTATGGGCGAGGGTAAATGGGCAGTGCTTGACTATGGCGGAGTCATCGTGCACATTTTCAACGACGAAACGAGAATGTTCTACTGCCTTGAAAAACTTTGGGCGGACGGTAAAAACGTCACCAAATACAACGGCTGAAAAGCAAAATGCGATAGCGAAACAATATAAGTATTTTCAAAACAAAAAGCCTCGTTTTCGAGGTTTTTTTGATATTCTAACATATTAAATTGGATTTTTATAACTTAAATTTTATGGCTTTTATTAATCTCGTTTGCTAATTGCTTCCTCGATTTTCGCAAACGAGGGCAGTTTCAAAGCGATTTTGTATGACGTGATTTGAAATACTTTTATTTTATCCGTTGTCGTGCGATTTGCAAAATCTCGGCTTTTTGTTCGTTTGACATATCGGGTTTGATTTTTCTGTAAACATCGACGTCAAGCGTCGCAACAATGTCGAGCGAAAGCTCTTTCGACAAAAATTCTTGCGTATTTTTCAAAAATTCGTCCCGTTGACTTTTCAGGTAAAACGGTTTCGTAAGCATTGCGACAAGGCAACTGTTTTGATAGAAAAAGCATTTTGCGCCTATGACGTTTTCGTCGCCGAGCATCAGAGCGCATACGTTTTGTTCTGTGGATACGTTTTGTTGGGTCGTTGATTGAATTGCGGTTTCTGCAAAAATTGTCATACCGAGATTATTTGCCAAATTTTCGTTTTTATCACGTATTTTCAAAAAATTGTTTTTGGACTTGACAAGGCGGCATATTAGGCATATCATAAATTTGCTTCAGGGCGAGGTGCAAATCCTCACCGGCGGTATAGTCCGCGAACACGCGATGCGTGCCGACAAGGTGCAATTCCTTGACCGACGGTATAGTCCGGACGAAAGAAGCGACGTATTTTGCATTTCAACATACGTTTGCGCCCTCGAAGGCGCATTTTTTTATGCAGTTTTGCAAAATCAAAAAAGAGTGCGCCAAAGGAGAAAAATGGGCAAAGAATCCAAGACAGACAGCATTGTGGCTGTCGAAAACACTGCGGTGCAACCAAGTGCAAAAGTTACAAAAGAGGACATCAAACGCACGTTTGAGAGGTTTAGAAGTCCGAAATTCACAACCGCATACATTGCAAAAGTTGCAATGTTGACGGCGATTGCGTTTATATTGTACGCATACGTAAAGTTCAATTTACCTTTTATGTTCCCCTCCTTTTTGGACATTCAAATAAGCGAGTTGCCTGCGCTTTTGGCGGGCTTTTCGATGGGACCTGTAAGCGCGTGCGTGATCATCGTTCTCAAAGTTTTGCTTAAATTTGCAGCCGTGCCATCGGTGACGGGCTTTGCTGGAGAGGCAACCGATATTTTGCTGGGAATATGTTTTGTTTTGCCTGCGTCCTTGATTTATTATTTTCACAAGGACAAAAAGCACGCAATCATCGGCTTGTTGGTCGGAAGTGCGCTTTTGACGGCTATGGCAATGGTTGTCAACAGATTTATCTCCATTCCGCTATACTCGAAGTTGTTCGGATTCGAGGGTATTGTCGAAATGGTGGCGAAACTTTACAAAAACGTCACGGTAGACAATTTTTATACCTATTATTTGTTGCTCGGAGTGTTGCCTTTTAACGTACTTAGATGTACAATAGTGAGTGTTTTGACGTTCTTGTTGTACAAACGTCTGAGCAAAATTCTGCACTGGGACGGCACGAGTATGCGTAAATCCAAAAGCATTTTCGGCAAGCACACAGTCAAAAACGTTGACGAAACATACGCGCTTGCAAAGAAAGTTGCGGACACTCTGCAAGGCGGCGAAGTGATATTGCTTGGCGGCGATTTGGGCGCCGGCAAAACCACTTTCACCAAAGGGCTTGCAAAGGCGTTGGGCATAGACGACGAGGTTACAAGCCCGACGTTCACCATACTCAACGTTTACGAGGACGGCAGACTCAAACTCAACCACTTGGATATGTACAGAGTGGAAAGTGCGGACGAACTTGCCGAGCTCGGCATCGAAGATTGTTTTGACGACGACAGCGTAACCGTCATCGAATGGAACAAGTTTGAGCATATTGACGGCGAAATAATAGACATAAATATCACTCCGACAGGCGAAAACGAGAGAGTTTTCGACGTCGAGAAAAGGGATAATAAATGAACATTCTTGCAATCGATACAACGTCGACGGGGCTTTCGATCGCACTCGTCAAAGGCGAAGAAAGCCACTATTTCACAAAAGAAATCGGCAAATCGGGACACAGCGCAACACTTATGCCGCAAATCGACGATATGCTCAAATCGCACGGTGTAAGCGTGCAAAATCTCGACGCAGTGGCGGTGAACGTCGGTCCCGGCTCTTTTACGGGCATAAGAATAGGCGTGTCGGCAATGACCGCGATTGCGTTTGCAACGGGTGCAAAGCGTATTGCCGTGACGAGTTTTGACCTTATTGCACACCAAAGAGGAGAAATTCTTGCCGCAGTAGATGCCGGACACGGCAATCTGTATCTTGCAAAATGCCGCAACGGAAAGGTTTTGGAAACGAGTTTTTGCGAGGCAAGCGACGCTGCAACAATATCGGACGCAGTGTTTACAACCTTAAACGACGTCGGACAAACCCTTGCGGAAGTCGTGAAAGAAAAGGCACAAAACGGCGAATACGTAAACGTTTTTGAGCCTTTTTATATGCGCAAATCGCAAGCCGAGAGGGAAAAAGATGAAGTTTGAATCCCTCAAATACGAGCACCTCAGACAAATGGCGGAAATCGAGCGCGAAGCGTTTGATCAGCCTTGGAACGAGCGTATGTTTATCCCCGAAGTCGAAGATCCGAGCGCACATTATCTCGTGGGTGTGAGAGGCGATGAAGTGATTTGTTACGGCGGTTTTCACAAAGTGCTCGACGAGGCGCATATAACTAATATTGCGGTGAAATCGACCGAGCGCGGCAAAGGTATAGGCAAGTTGCTTATGAGCGAGCTTATATCGCGCGCAAAACTGCTGGGTATCAAGTTTATGACACTCGAAGTGCGCGACAACAACGAACCTGCGATACGCTTGTACCAAAGTTTCGGCTTTACGGTCGAAGGAGTGCGAAAGAAGTATTACAACAACGTTCGCGACGCACTCATAATGTGGCTCGCAATATAGGAGCAAGCACGAAAACCGAGCATAATTTGACTGAAAATCGCAAAAATATTTGCGAAAAACCGCAAAAAAATCCTCGGAATCCCTTTGGTTTCGAAAGGAAATTTGCAAAAATCAACAATAGAAATGTATCGTATTTTTCGCTTGGAAACGGCGAAAAAAATATAGTTTTTCTTCACGGGTGGGGCTCGGACGCTTCCGCCTTTTTCTTTGTCGCAAAACAACTATGCGCAAAATATCGTGTTGTTGCGATAGATTTTTTAGGGTTCGGACAAAGCGATTATCCTCCGGATTTTTACGGCGTAAAAGAATATGCCGCGGACGTTGCAAGCCTGCTTGACGTTTTGCATATAAAAGCCGCAACGTTCGTAGGACACTCGTTCGGCGGACGCGTGGCAATCGAACTTGCAGTATATTATCCGCAAATCGCAAAACGAATCGTGCTTGTCGACAGTGCCGGCATAAAACCTAAAAGGAAACCGAGTTATTATTTCAAAGTGTTTGCGCACAAAATCCTCAAAAAACTGGGCAAGCGCGGACTTAAAGGTTCAAGCGATTACAATGCGCTTTGCGACGAGATGAAAAAAGTGTTCGTAAGGGTTGTAAATTACAATCAAAAACGTATTTTGAACAAGATTGACGTGCCGTGCGCGATATTTTGGGGAAAGGACGACAAGGAAACGCCGCTTTATATGTACAAGTGTTTTTTGAAAAATATCGACGAAGCGCAAGGGTTTTTGCTTAACGGCGGACATTTTGCGTTTGTCGAGGACAAGGTAACGTTCGGCTTGATATTGTCCGCATTTCTCGAAGAAACCGATGAAAAAATCTAAAATTCCTTTGTCCTGAATTTTTCCGATGTTTCATGAAACATTTTTTAGCAAAAATCGTCTAAACAGTGAGTGTATGTTTGAATATTCACATAAAAATGCCTTTTGCATATCTTGGTAGGAACAAGGAAGGTGCGTATGACGCTTGCAAGAGGCGATTGGTTTTATATTTTGTTGGTTGCGCTCGACAGCTTTTTTATGGCGAGGCCGTATCTGTATGCCATTCAAAACGATAATTATCGCATAAGCGAGATATTCAAAAACAAGCGTTTGCGCTTTGTTTATGCGCTCGATATAATCACCGTCGCAATTTTTACGGGAATCTGGCTGACTTTTTGGTTTTTGAACGCAAAAGCGTTTTGGGGATTTCTTATCGCGCTGTTTTTCTTTATTGCGGAGTTTGCAATGTACTTTATGGAGGACTTGCCCGACCGCAAAAAACCGCTGAAATATACAAAGCGTGCCGTGAGATGTTTGGTTTTCGACACTTGCGTTTCCACGGCTGCCGTATCGGTTGCGTTTGCGGTTGCCACAGCGAGACTTGACGATACGTATTTGAGATATCTGACGTTTTTTGCTTTTCCGCTCGTATATCCGCTTATTTTCGTCGTTTCGACGGCGATTATCAACGTTTTTGAGAGGCTTAACAACGCAAGATACGAAAAGCGTGCGCACAAAAGGCTAAACAGAGATGGTTTGATAAAAATCGCAATTACGGGAAGTTACGGCAAAACGTCGGTAAAGAATTTTCTCGAAACGATTTTGTCGCAAAAATACAATGTTCTGAGTACGCCGCAAAGCTACAATACGCCGATGGGAATTGCAAAAACCGTCAATGCGCTTGACGATACCCACGAAGTTTTCATTGCCGAATTCGGCGCAAGGCGTGTCGGCGACGTCAAAAAACTCATGAAAATCGTAAATCCGCAGTATTCGATTCTTACGGGGATAAACGACCAGCATCTTCAAACTTTCAAAACAGAAGAGAATATTCGACAAGAAAAATGCCGTATCCTCGACGTCGGGGACGGCACGTGCGTTATTAATGCGGAACTTAAAAATATAACGGAAAACGTGTTGCTCAAAAAGAAGGTTATTCCCGAAACCATATATGCGGGACTTGACGAAAGCGCGGATATTTATGCCAAAAATTTGTCGGTAAACAGCTACGGAAGCGAATTCGACGTTGTTGTGGGCGACGACATATATCGCGCACGTACGACTATACTCGGAATCCACAACGTGCAAAACATCATGCTTGCCGTTGCGATGGCCGTGAAACTCGGGGTAGAGATGCCGTATATTTTGCATGCAATCGAAAATTTGCAACCTGTTGCGCATAGGCAACAACTTTTGAAAGGCAACGGAATAAACATCATCGACGACAGTTTCAATTCAAATCCCGACGGGGCAAAATTTGCGCTCATGACGCTTGCGATGTTCGATACGCGAAAGGTTGTTATGACGCCGGGACTTGTGGAACTCGGAAGCAGAGAAGGGGAGGAAAACAGAATTTTGGGCAAGCGTATCGCAGACGTTGCCGACGTCGTTTTGCTCATAGGAAACGAGAGAACGGAACCCATTTTGCGCGCCCTGAAAGATTGTGAGTTCGGCGGTGAAATCAAAAGATATTCATCGCTCGATATGTGTGAAAAAGATTTTGTAAACACCTTAAAACTTGGCGATACGCTGCTTATACTCAACGATTTGCCTGACATATACAATGACCTGAAATAAGTCGATTTTGGCAAAAGTACTATTAAAAACAGCCAAATCGATAATGTTTTATTCTAAAAAATGCAAAATAATAGAATACTTTTGCAAAAATAATATGCATATGTATAATAATATTTAATTTTGAAAATCCGTAAAAATTACGGTTTTTTTTCTAAGACGTTCGGTGTATTGCACACAATTCCGCCATCGTTCATATTATGCCATGAAAATTTTTTCGAGGTGGAAAACATGAAAAAGAAAGTTGCGCTCGTGTTCGGCGCAAGGTCGCTTGAAAGGGATATATCCGTCATCACCGCAATGCAAACTTTTCAAAACGTCGACAAGTCGAAATACGTCGTCGAGTGCGTGTTTGCGTATGAGGGAGATTTTTATGCGGGCAAGTTCGATTCCATAAAAAATTTTGCGCCGTTCAATCCGCTCGAACACAAAAAGGTCGTTTTGATAAAAGGTGAGTTTTACACCTTGCGTAAAAACAAGATAGCAAAATATTTTAAACCCGATGTCGTGCTTTTGTGCTGCCACGGCGGTGAGGGAGAAAACGGCGTTTTGCAGGCACTTTTCGAATATAACTCGATTGCGTACACGTCTTGCGACGTGTTGCGCTCTGCAAGTTGTATGGACAAGGCGTGGTCAAAGCGATTGTTTGAGAGTATGCTGTTGAACGTTTTGCCATACGAAGTAGTGTCCAAAACGGAATTCGATAGGGAAAATGCCAAAACTATTGCAAAGCTCGAAGATATTATCCGTTATCCGATGATTGTCAAACCGGCGTCGCAAGGAAGCAGTATCGGCATAGAAGTTGCAAAATGCAGGGAAGAGCTTGATTTTGCTTTGCAGGTTGCCTCTAAATTCGACGAAAAAATCGTTGTCGAACACAAACTCGAAGATTTTGTCGAAGTCAACTGCGCCGCATATTCGAAAAACGGTCGAATTGTGATTTCCGACACCGAACAACCGTGTTCGGCAAGCGATTTTCTCACTTTCGAGGACAAATATACGGGAGGAAAAATGAGTGCGTCCGCGCACAAAATCCCTGCCGAAATCGGCTCGTTGGAGGATATCGTCAAGTCAAACACGAAAACGCTGTACGAAAAACTCGGACTATCGGGCGTGGTCAGAGTGGATTTTCTTGCGGACGTAAAGCGAAACAAGGTTTACGTCAACGAGATAAACACAATTCCCGGTTCTATGGCGTTTTATCTGTTTAAGGGTGTAGGAATTTCGTTCAAACAACTGTTGAGCGATATTATCGAAGAGGCGATTGAAAATAAGTCAAGGCAAATCAAACCCGACGTATTTAAATCCGACGTGTTGAAAAACTTTTCGGGAGGAGGGAAACTAGTCAAATAGTCAATTCTGTCGTGTTATCGTTTTTATAATTTTCTTGCGAATATGGCATCCACATGCTACAATAATTGTATAATTCTTTAGTTTTGAGGTGTTCGTGTGAACAAGATTAAAATGAGCGTTCCCATTGTTGAAATCGATGGCGATGAGATGACTCGCGTGATTTGGCGGTGGGTGAAAGATATTCTTATTTGTCCTTATGTGGATTTAAAAAACGAATATTACGATCTTTCCATACAGAATCGTGACGCAACCGACGATAAAGTCACGGTAGAGGCTGCAAATGCCTGCCTAAAATATGGCGTCGGCGTTAAGTGTGCTACAATTACTCCGAACTCGCAACGAGTCGAAGAATTCGGTTTAAAACGCATATACCCGAGCCCTAACGCAACAATTCGCGCAATGATGGACGGTACTGTTTTCAGGTCGCCAGTGCTCTGCAAAGGGATAACTCCTTTGGTGCCGGGGTGGACGAAGCCTATCGTCATTGCCAGACATGCATACGGCGATGTTTATAAAGCCGTAGAACTAAAAGCCCATGGCGGTAAGGCGATTGTTTCTTGTGACGGCGAGGAAAAAACGGTGTTCGACTTTTGCGGTGAAGACGGAATAGTGCAAGCGCAACACAATACCGATAAGAGTATAAGAAGTTTTGCAAAGAGTTGTTTTTCATATGCGCTTGCTCAAAAACAAGATCTTTGGTTCAGCACGAAAGACACCATTTCCAAAGTGTATGATCATAGATTCAAGGACATTTTTCAAGAAATTTTCGACAATGAATTTAAAGATGCCTTTGAAGATGCCGGTATAGAGTATTTCTATACGCTTATCGACGATGCGGTCGCGCGCGTAATGCGCTCGCACGGCGGATTCATTTGGGCGCTTAAAAATTATGACGGCGACGTGATGAGCGACATGGTTGCGACTGCGTTTGGTTCGCTGGCAATGATGACATCGGTGCTTGTGTCTCCGAGCGGTGCATATGAGTTCGAAGCCGCTCACGGAACGGTTACGCGGCATTTCAGAAAGTATCGGGCAGGTGAGGAAACTTCGACAAATTCCGTTGCGACTTTGTTTGCGTGGACGGGCGCACTCAAAAAGAGGGGAGAGCTTGACGGCAATCGAGAGTTGGTGAATTTTGCAAATCGCCTTGAAAAAGCCACAATCGATACGATAGAGAGCGGAGAAATGACAAAAGACCTTGCGGGAATTTTTAAACTTGACGGTGTCGAAGTTAAGCCTCTCAATTCAAAACAGTTCCTTGAAGCAATCGCATCGAGATTGTGACATGTTATTTTCGACGACGATTTATTCGATTAGAATATAAAAAAGCACCGTTTGCGGTGCTTTTTAATTGCGATTTTTCTATTGCGGTCGAATGGCGTTTTTGTGACTTTCCCTTATTCCGCTTTGTCGGTTTTGTCAACTTGTTTTGCGTATATGACGTTGTCGCCTATGATTTTGATTTCGTTCGGTGCGCCTTCGCGTGTGTCTTCGGGAAGGTAAATCAGAACTTGTTTTTCAACGTCGAAATCTTTGAACATAAAAAAGAAAATCTTTTTTATCGCAGTGTCGTCGAGTTTAGGCGCAGGAGTTTCCGTGAGAGTTATAACGCCGTCTTTGGTGCGTGTTTTTACGATTTGATTTTCGTATTTGATATAGTAGTCGTACGTCACGAAGCCGAGCTTGTCGGGGGACTCCGTGCCGACGTAGATAATCACGGCTTGTTTGTCTTTGAAGTCGATATTTATTGTCGAAATATTTTTGTCGCCTGCGTTTTGAGCTTGAATCACGTCTTTAAAGTTTTGAATATGCGTAGGCTCGGTCATATATCCGCTTTCTTTCATAAAAGAGGACGTGGCGTCAACCCAGGTGTCGCGATTGATGCAACCGAGTGCTGCGGATATGATTGTAAACACTGCGCCGAGTGCGATTATCGCAAGCGAAATATTCGACAGGGTGAAGTAATCTTTGAATGACTTTTTGCCGTCGTCGACTGTGGTTTTTTCTTCTTTTTCAGGCTTGTCGGGGAACTCCCATCCCATTTTTTTGTTGTAGAAATCGTAGTATTTTTTGTAAGCGGGGATTAGGGCAAGCCCCAAACCTAAACAAAGCGTGCCTGCGCCTGCCAAGATGAGAAATATCATCGAGCTTTTGAATGCGAAAAGTGATGCGATTGCATAAAACCACATCAAAAGACAACCCGAAAACAAAGCGACCATTGCCGCTATCATCAGAACGAAGGGGATATTGATGCCCACTCTTTTCCAAAATCCGTTTTTTTGTGTTGCGATGCGTTTCATATTGCATATTATAAATCTCCATTTTTTCTTTGTCAAAGAAAATGAGGAAATCTTTGTTTCTCCCGAGCGTACCGTCGGATTTAGGCATTGTGGCAAAAGGATTACCCTTGAAAGTATTTTGCGTTTTTTATTAAATTTCGTTTGTTTTTTGCTATTTTTCGTCTTGCTTTTACCATATTTTATCTTGTCCTTATCTTGTTTTTATCTTGTCTTTATCTTGTTTTGCCATTGAAAATGGCGTAGGATTTGCCGTTTTTGTTCTAAAAATCGCCGCGGAAAAATACACTTATGCTAGGCGTGAGGGAAGGAATTAAACGAAAAAGAAGAAAAATCGACTTTTCGTGACATAATTTCTTCAATTTTGCACTCTTGCCGCGGATATAATCGGGGTAGTCGATGTTTTTGACAGTGAAAAAAGCGAGCATTATCGGTGCGGTGTCGTTGCTAATTGCGTTTGCGGTGCTTACGGCGTCGGTGGGCGTAACAAACAGCGCAGGCGTGTACTTTTGCAAAACCACGAGAAAACTGCCCGTGTACGCCGTAGATACCGACAAAAAAGTGATTGCGCTCACCTTTGACGCTGCGTGGGGCGCGGACAAAACGCAAGGTATTCTCGACGTTATGGGCGAATACAATGCAAAGGGTACGTTTTTCCTCGTCGGATTTTGGCTTGATAAGTACGAAAAGGAAACCAAAGCCATTGCCGATGCGGGATTTGAAATCGGAAATCACTCCAGAAATCATCTCAACATGCCCAAACTCAACGAAAACGAGATAAAAAACGAAATCGAATACGTCAACGATAGGGTGCAAGAGCTGACCGGCAAAAAACCGACTTATTTCCGTGCTCCTTTCGGGGACTACAACAACAAACTTATGACGTCGCTCGAAGAACTGAATATGGTGGGCGTACAGTGGTCGATCGACTCGCTGGATTGGAAAGGCTTGTCGGCAAAACAGATTTACGACAGAGTCGTGCCAAAGGCGAAAAGCGGTGATATAGTGCTGTTTCACAACAACAGCGATCACGTCCTGGACGCGCTGCCGATGATTTTGACGGCATTGCGAGGGCAGGGATTTGAGTTTGTGAGCGTTGCCGACCTCGTTTTGCGAGAGGGCTACACGATAGATTCAAACGGAATACAACACAAAAACGCATAGACGTACAGGAGGATTTATGAGTTACGAACAAATGCAAAACAACCAAGTTTACCTTTCGGGGCAAATCGCAAGCGCGCCTGAATTTTCACACGAAATTATGGGCGAAAAGTTTTACGATACGACGGTTTCGGTGGAGAGATTGTCGGGACAAAGCGACGTAATCCCCATCACCGTAAGCGACAGACTTATGGAAGGGCAAAACTTTGAAATCGGCAATCTAATCGGACTAATCGGACAGTTTAGAAGTTACAACAAGATTGTTGACGGCAAGAGTAAACTGGTGCTCAGAGTGTTTGTAAGAGAGCTTTGCGAGTGCGACGAGAATGCCCCCAACGTCATCGAACTCGAAGGATACGTTTGCAAACCGCCCGTTTATCGCACCACGCCTTTCAAACGAGAAATTGCCGATTTACTTATTGCCGTAAATCGCGCATACAACAAATCCGACTATATTCCCGCAATAGCGTGGGGAAGGAACGCGCGTTATGCCTCGACGTTCGACGTCGGAGACAAAATTCATCTCGTAGGCCGTATTCAGTCGCGTATATATCAAAAGTCGCTTGACGACGGCACTATCGAAGAGAGAGTGGCGTATGAGGTGTCCATCACCAAATTCGAAACAATCTAAAACCGTCTGATTGAGCGAATAGCTTTGTCAAAGCCCTTCCGTATCCTCGTCATGTACGTAATGTACATTAGGCGAGTTTACGGAAGGGCTTTTTCGCGCTCTTCATCTCAATCAGACGGTTTTAACAAACCGCTCTATTTGGCGAATAATTGCGTCAAAATCCCTCGACTGTCAACACGTGTGCGCCTTGTACGTTGGGTTCTGTTGCAGACGGGCGTTTCCTTGTCTTTCATCTCAATCAGACGGTTTTATGTTTTCGCTCTAAAATGAGCTTTTTTTTTGGGGAAAAAAAGATAATTTTAAATGCAATTTTCACCTTTCCTCACGTGTTTTGTTCGTCCTCTACAAGAGTTTTTCGTCGTTTACTCTAAATTAGATTTGCCCCCTATTTCCCTTCCGGGCTTTTCCACTTCGGCGTTTGCGCACCGCAATCCGCCTCGTT
>FR895508.1 GCA_000434435.1 Firmicutes bacterium CAG:475 | reverse complement strand
GAGTATATTTTTTCTCTTGGTTTGCTATAAAAACTTGCAAATTGCAAGGTAATCAGTCCTCGTAGACATCGAATAATTTTGCCATAACCTTGTTGATAATGCGCCAATCGAAACCCTTTTGAAAAAGATGCGCACCGACTTTTTGAGCTTCGGTTTTGTCTTGTATCTTTTTGGTTTTCACAAACTTTTTTGCGTATTTTTCAACAAGTTCAACCTCGAAATCGTCGTCGATTTCGTCATAAACGATGTTTTCGACAAGTTGTTTGTCAACGCCTTTTTCGGTTGTGAGTTTATATATAATTTTTCTTACACCGTAGCGAGATTTGTTGAAAAGCAGAAACGTGCGCACATACTCGGCATCGTCGACGTACTTGTAGCCTTTGGCTTTGTCAATCGCAAAATCGACTTCGTCTTTATGGAAGCCTTTGTCGTAAAGTTTGTCCTTGCATTCTTGCTCGGAGCGAGCAGACCCCGCAAGATACTTCACAAGAGTTTCGTATGCTTTTTTTGCTCTCTCTTCATTGAGAGGATATTCTATAGACAAAATTCACCTACAAGCAAAAATCTGTATTTTCGACATTCTAATCTAGTTTTTTAAATTCGACAATGCCCGTGTCAATAATGTTCGAGCGACCGAGCGACGCTTCGCTTACGCTTTGTATAAACGCGTTTTTGTCGTCAATCGGCACGAAGATTTTCGCCGTTACGTCGTCGCTATAATCGATATCGTCAATCATTGCGTCGCTTTTGCGCAAATACTTTTCGACGGTTGCGTAAGTGGGATAATCCGACGTGATTTTCAAAAGCGCACACTCGACTTTTTTAGAGATTTTGCCTGCTTTCACGCCGTCTGCCGCCGCACCCGAATACGCGCCTACAAGACCGCCTGCACCGAGTTTTATGCCACCGAAATATCTTGTGACGACAATTGCCGTTTTGACGATATTTTGCTTACGCAAGACGTCCAAAATCGGTTGTCCCGCAGTGCCGGAAGGCTCTCCGTCGTCGCTGAAACGAGTTACATTGCCAAGCTCGTCGCCAACGTACGCATAACAGTTGTGCGTTGCGTCGGGATATTTCTTCCGCACGGACTTGACAAATTCATCTGCTTCGTCGGCGTTGAGTTCACCCTTTACGGTGGCAATGAAAATCGAGCGTTTAATCTCGATTCTCACTTCAAACTCTCCGTCGACGTAGCGATAAGTTTTCATTCGACGCTGACCTTGTAGAAGTTCTTTTTGCCTTTTTGAAGGACAAAACCGTTTGCAACCTGACTGTCGCTGATTTGTGCCATAATGTCCGTCACTTTTTGGTTGTCAACGGAAATTCCTCCGCCTTGTATAAGACGTTTTGCCTCGCCTTTGGAGGAAACTTTTGCAACGGCAACGAGAATATCGGCAACGCTCGTCATGCCTTGAGGAATGGTTGCCACAGGCATATTTTCGCTATCGCCGGAGAATGCCGCACGCGCCTTTGCAAGAGC
>FR895507.1 GCA_000434435.1 Firmicutes bacterium CAG:475 | reverse complement strand
GTTGCTGTCCAGATAGTCGCCTTCGCCACTGATGTTCCTCCTAATATCTACGCATTCCACCGCTACACTAGGAATTCCACTATCCTCTCCAGTACTCAAGTCTAACAGTTTTAGATGCAGCACCCGAGTTAAGCCCTGGGTATTACACATCTAACTTATCAAACCACCTACACACCCTTTACGCCCAGTCATTCCGGACAACGCTCGCCCCCTACGTATTACCGCGGCTGCTGGCACGTAGTTAGCCGGGGCTTATTCCTCAGGTACCGTCATTTGTTCGTTCCTGAGAAAAGAGCTTTACAATAAAACTACCTTCATCGCTCACGCGGCATTGCTGGGTCAGAGTTGCCTCCATTGCCCAATATTCCCCACTGCTGCCTCCCGTAGGAGTCTGGGCCGTGTTTCAGTCCCAATGTGGCCGATCAGCCTCTCAGCTCGGCTACCCATCGTCGGCTTGGTGGGCTGTTATCTCACCAACTACCTAATGGGATATGAGCCCATCTCTGTCCGATAAAATCTTTTACCGCAGCACCATGCGGTGCCGTGGTCATATACCGTATTATCAGTCGTTTCCAACTGTTATCCCGTTGACAGAGGCAGGTTGCTCATACATTACTCACCCGTTCGCCACTAACTTTCATCCCCGAAGGGAATCAGTCCGTTCGACTTGCATGTGTTAAGCATGCCGCCAGCGTTCGTCCTGAGCCAGGATCAAACTCTTGAGTTCAATCTTGACTGTCCTATAACTTTTTGTTCAAAGGTTTTTTAGACGTTATTTAATGATTTAATTCACATTAAAAATCGCTTTTCCAAATTTGTTCAATTATCAAGGTTCGTTGCCGTCAATTTGTGACAGCTTTCATATACTATCATAAGCAATTTTCTTTGTCAACGATTTTTCAATGTTTTCTAAGAAATTTTTTTAAGTTTTTTTCAAAACTTTTTTCATCTCAAAATGTTGTGCTTGCTTTGGGCTTGCACCACAATTTGAAACTTGCTTACTGCTTACGACAGCTTGCATATAATAATCCTTTGAGATTTTTTTGTAAAGCGTTTTTTGATGTTTTTTGTAATTTTTTTTAGTTTTATTTAATTTGTCGAACTATCGAACATATTGTCCGCCAAATCCACTGTTTTCGGTATGTTTAGGGACATTTGGGGACAGGCTGCCGCCTAATTCCGACAAAAATCATTCTCCTATGACACATAGATGCAAAAAATACAAAAAACCGTATCTTCGCCCCATGTTATCACTCTATCGCGCGCAACCTTATATATAGCGTATGCACGTGTATATGTGTGCGTACACATGCGTATGCGTATACATGCGTATTCGTATACGCGCGTGCGCGCGTACTATAATATTTAGGCGCGCAAGCATCCGCATCGGAATTATGCGGAGCATTTTGAACCCTTGTTCGATGAACAATGACCGTTACCGAGGCTCTTGCCGGACAGTAAACAAAGTATCGGAGCCTATTGTCGTTTTGAACCGCAATAACTGCACGAAGCAAACACAAGTTCAATGTTTATGTTGATTATTCTGTTTTTACAATCAGCTACTGATCGAATAACCGAAAAAACATACTCTAATCGCTTCGGGTTAATTAATTTATACTGCAACACCAATCGTGTTTTAATTGATTGTGTCCAACGAGGCATTAAACACTATTCGTGTTTTTTTTGAAAATTTGACAAAATTAAAAACAACCCTGCAGTCCGCAAGGTTGTTTTGGTAAAAATATCACTATTTAGATGTTATACGAGTGGTTTATGACGCCACCGCCGAGGCAAATATCGCCGTAATACACGACTGCATATTGTCCCTCGGCAATCGCTCTTTGTTTTTCCTGAAACACGATACGTACGTTTCCTTTTTCAAGAACTTGCGCACGAGCCTTTTGTAACGGCTGACGATGTTTGATTCGAACTTCACAATCGAACTCTTTCGCCGGTGGCGGAGTGATAAAGTTGAACCCCTCGGTTTCAAGTCCGTCCTTAAACAATATATCGTCCTCGCCTTGCGATACGATGAGCAAATTCTTTTCAACGTCTTTGCCAAGGACAAACCACCTTTCTCCGTTGCCGTCTGCGCTTCCGCCGATACCAAGACCTCTTCGTTGCCCCAAAGTGTAGAAATACACACCGTGGTGCCTGCCGACGACTTTTCCGTCTTGCGTGACAATATCGCCGTCTTTCATCGGAATATATTGCGATAGAAATTGTCTGAAATTGCGCTC
>FR895506.1 GCA_000434435.1 Firmicutes bacterium CAG:475 | reverse complement strand
AACCGCTCTTTCGCCTTCGAAGAAGCACAACACGTTGTTGTCTTTTGAAAGCGTAACGCTTTTTACGTTTATATTCGCAATTTCACCGCCGTACACCGCAACGTATTCGATGCCACCTTGCACGCTTTGCCAAGAAACCGTGAAACCGTCCGGCGTTGCAACCTCTCCGTTTTCGTCGATAAAATCAAACTTATAGGCGCAAACAAGCGGTTTGCCGTAGGTGTTTTCAATCTCTGTGCGCACGACTTTTATGGAAACGTCTACAAGTCCGCCGCCATAAAAAACGTAGAATTTTTGTCCGTCGTCCGCTACGACTTCAATTTGTTTTGCGTACACGAAATATCTGCCGTAATTCGCAAACTGGCTTTCATAGCTGTGGCAATCGGCAACGTAGTTCGGATTTGAAAAACGCACGAGCGTTTTGTACGTCATGCTTGCGACGTCTTTGTCGGCGTCGTTTTCAATCCTTACGCCCAGACTTTCAATGCCGTCGCCGTCAACTAGCGGCGAAACGATTTGATACTCGGGTATAGAAAGTTCCTCTCCGACAAGCGAATACGCGTCGCGGATGCGCACGTAAAGGGAGCGGGGATTCACTTCGATTTGCACCTTTGCGTTTTTGAGTATATTGTAGTTTTCACTGCTCGGAATAAAATCGAAATACACGACGTGGCCGCCCTCTTTTACGCCGAGATATACGGAGTTTTTGTCGGTTGCGGACAGCAAATTCTCGTCCGTTTGCGTATCGGAAAGCACAAAACGGCCGTCGAGTTGCATATCGCAAAAGTCGGAAAGTCGCAATGAGTTTGCAACGTCCGCTACGCTTGCGCCGTAGGTTATTTCTTTATAGGCGGCTTTCGACAAAATCAAATCGGTTTTGGTTATGCGGCAATCGACGACTTGCCCGCATCTTTTTGCGGTGTACTGAATTTGCTCGCCGTCCTCGTTTGCTTCAAACAAGAAGGTTTCTGTTGCGACGATACGCACCTCGTATTCGCCAACGTCAACGCCTCTTCCGAAACGGTAGCCGCCGAGCAAAACATACGCTTGCGTTTCTTTCCATTGCTCGTCGCCCTTTTTTCTATACTCGAAATAAACGCGCGGTGTGGAAATCACGTCGTTTATATCTTGCTTGAAAAACACGCCGTCCGAGCCGTATGCCGCCTCGTTTGCATCCACTTGCGAGGAAATACTCGGCAATTCAAACGCGATGTCGCAATACTCGGCAACCACGAAGTCGCCTTCCGCAGGAACGTCAAGCCCCATATTGCGCAAACTCTGCTTTATGGATTCATACATCCTTTTTGCAACGCTGTTCGAAGTGTCGGTAAATCTTCCGCTGCACTCCGCCCCGTCTACGTTTTCGCCGTTGAGCGACAGCGTCCAATCAACGCCGTTTGCGGTGGCAATGACAAATCGAGGTCTTTGTGCGCTTGCCGCTTCCGCAGTCAAAACGTCTTTGGGATACAATTCAAGCAACGCACAAACCGCCGCGCCAAGCACGACGAACAAGCAGCATATAAGCACGATTGTAACCTTTTTTGCGGACATAATCCCTCTTTTTTCTTACGTTTCGCACCTTTGATTTTAGCACGAAAAACCGACTTTCGCAATACGCGCGCGCTATTCGGTTATAATTAATATACATATTTATATATAGATTTATTTGAAAAGGCGCGGTTTCACCGTTTTCGAAAGACTTTTGTTGCCGTTACAGGCAAAAAAATTGCCGTTCCAAAAAAGAACGGCACTATAAATATCGTATGGTTTTTCGATCTTTTACAGTCCTGCCGAAATCGTCAAAACGCTTCCCGCGCAATATCCGCTTTCTGCAAGATACAAAATCCCTTTTGCAATCTCGTCGGGAGACGCCAGCCTGCCAAGCGCAATGCTGTCGCGGCAAAGCTCGTCTTTCTCCTGTTGCGAATATACGCTCATCATATCGGTGTCGACTGCGCCGGGTGCGACCGCATTGACAAGCACGCCCATGGGCGCGACTTCTTTTGCAAGAGCCTTCGTAAAGCCTATGACGGCTGCTTTTGAGGAGGAATAGGCAACTTCCATGCTCGCACCCTTCTCCCCCCAAACGGACGACACGTTGACAATCGAGCCCTGCCCTCTCGACAACATATCGGGAAGCACCGCTTTCGTAACGTTGAAAGTGCCGTTGACGTTGACGTCAAAAACTTGTTTGAAATCGTCAAGCGGCATATCTATGAGAAGTCCGCTCTTTGCGACGCCTGCGTTGTTGACGAGAATGTCGATTTTGCCGAAACGCTTTTTTGCGGCGTCTACCGCGCTCGATACGCTGTCGGGATCGGTAACGTCGCACTCGACGGCAAGCACGCCGCCAAAGCGAGAATCAAGCTCTTGTTGCAAAATATGAGCTTTTTCCTTTGACGAATTGTAGGTGAAAACGACGTTGTATTTTCCCGCCGCCATACGCGCCAACGCTTCGCCTATACCTCGACTACCGCCTGTAATAAAGATTGTTTTTGTCATCGTAATAACGCAATTTACGGGCGCAATGCGCCCGTAAATCATAGCTTTTGATTTTTATTCGTCTTTGTCGTCAAGTCTGTCGGTGGGGCAACCGATGTAAGTGCTTTCGGCATCCTCGGCATCCTTGTCGAAGGTTGAGAGGTTGATTGTGTGCAAATAGTTGTCGTCCTTCGATGCGAAGAAATAGAAATCGTCGCCGATGAAGTCAAGCACGAGCCAATCGGTCTTGATACCTTCTTCCATTATAACGGTTGCGTTGTCCTTTGCTTCTCTGTACGAAATCTTGGAGATGCTAGATGCGGAAGAAGACGCCGTGAAGTAAACGATACCCTTTTGTTGGTCAACCTTCCAGATGGTTTGAGAAGTCGTCGTCACTTGAACGGGGTTTTCTTTTTCAACGCCGTTGTACCAGCAGTAAACGCTGTTGGAATTGTATGCGAGCGCACCTTCTGCGTATCCGAGAGGAACGAGAGTGGTGGATGCGATCGTGTTGAGGTTCTTTTCGGTGCCTTTCACGTTGCTTGCCTTTGCCATAAACAAACCGTCGGACCTACTTTCGCTGTTGAGTGTGTGAGATTTTGTATAATACAAAGTGCAATCGCCGTCTTCTTCGACATACATATTGACAAGGCTGTATTTGAACACGTTGAGTTGATCTTGCACGGGGTCTTTACCCTCGGCGACGAACGTATTTTGTGTGGCAAGCACTTTTTGACCGCTTCCGTCCGCCTTGATTGTGCAAAGGTTGTTGTAGTTTTTGTAGCTATCTTTGCTCGGTGCGGTTTGCACATAGAAAATCGAATCGGTTGCATAATCCCAAACCACATTTTCGACGTTTTCTGCGAGCGTGCCTTTGACTGCGCCTTTACCTTTGTCGGTGGCTTTGTCGTTCATGCCCGAAAAATCGATATAGCCGATTGTGTTGTCCGTGTAGTAGAGAACTCTGGACGTCGTGAAGAGATATTTTGCCGAACGAGTGCCGATTGTGCCGATAAGTTGCGTCACCGAACCGTCTGTTTTGGTGCGCATAAAGTCGGTGTTGACGGTGGACGCCGTGCCGGTTTTATCCTTGTCGGTGTTGACGGAAGTGTAGTAAATCCATTCGCCGTGTATTGCGATTCCGCCGACGTTTGACGAATTGTACACGCTCTTGGGGACGACGAGCTTTGCCGACTTCGGATCGACTTTGCCGTCTTTTATCTCTGCACGAACGATACCTTGCTTGGTGGCTGCGCCCCATGCGTTGTCTGCGCTTTCACCGACGTAACCGTTGATGAAGTAGATAAATCTGCCTTGTTTTACGACGTAGCCGCCGTTTGACTCAACCGCTGCGGAAGAATCTCCGCTTCCGATGGAATCCGCTTTGTACGGATTGCAAGCAACGAGTGCCGCGATGCAAATCACAAGCACCAAAACTGCCGCAAATACGCTAAAAAGTTTCTTTTTCATTATATTTCTCCTGGGGATATAAATCCCTTTTGATGTCCTTATTTTTTCTCTTCTTCGGGCATATCGATTTTGATATGCACTTCTTTGAGTTGCTTCTCGGTGACGGTGCTGGGCGCGCCCATAAGCACGTCGCGCGCGTTTCTGTCCATCGGGAAGGTGATGATTTCTCTGATGCTCGGCTCGTTGGCAAGAAGCATGACGATTCTGTCAACTCCGGGTGCGATACCTGCGTGCGGCGGTGCGCCGAACTTGAACGCGTTGTAGAGTGCAGAGAACTTTTCTTCGATGACGTCTTTGCCGTAACCGACGATTTCAAACGCTCTTTCCATAATTGCCGGTTCGTGATTTCTCACTGCGCCCGAGCTCAATTCAACGCCGTTGACAACGCTGTCGTATTGATATGCGACGATGTCGAGAGGATCTTGGTTGTTGAGCGCGTCGAGGCCGCCTTGCGGCATAGAGAACGGATTGTGGCAGAAACCGAGCACTCCGTCGTCGTCGTACTCGTACATCGGGAAATCGACGATCCAGCAGAAACGGAATGCGTTTTTCTCGATGAGGTCGAGTCCGTTGCCAAGCTCGGTGCGAACGTAACCGGCTTGCTTTTCAACGCCCTTCTCTTCTGCCAAAACGGCAACGAACGAGCCGGCTTTCAAACCGAGGCGTTCGACGAGCGCGTCTTTGCTGTCCGCGAGGAATTTTGCAATTCCGCCCGCGAGTTCTCCCTTTTCGTCGAGCTTGAACCAGAACATATTGCTTGCGCCGTTTTGTTTTGATTTTTCAACGAGCGCGTCGATCCATTTTCTCGTTTCTTTGAAATCGTCAACCGCAATCGCTTTGATCGTCTTGCCTTTTTCAAAGAAGGGTGCTTTTTCGCAAAGGATGTCCGTAACGTCTTTGATGATGAGCGGGTTGCGAAGGTCGGGTTTGTCCGAGCCGTAATCTCTCATTGCGTCGCGATAAGTGATACGACGGAACGGACCTTGGTCAACCTTGTAGCCTTCGGGTGAAAACTCTTTGAACACGCCGCTCAAAACCTCTTCCATAACCGCGAACACGTCCTCTTGCGTGGCAAAGCACATTTCGGTGTCGAGTTGGTAGAACTCGCCGGGGCTTCTGTCCGCGCGCGCATCCTCGTCTCTGAAACAGGGCGCGATTTGGAAGTACTTGTCAAAGCCGGAAGCCATAAGCAACTGTTTGTATTGTTGCGGAGCTTGCGGAAGCGCGTAGAAGTGACCGGGATAAAGTCTTGACGGCACGATGTAGTCGCGTGCGCCTTCGGGTGAAGACGACGTCAAAATAGGCGTTGCGATTTCCAAAAAGCCGAGAGAGGTCATCTTGTTGCGAAGCCAGCTTACGACTTTGGAGCGGAAAACGATTTTCGCCTTTACGTCGGGGTTTCTCAAATCGAGGAAACGATATTTCAAACGCACGTCTTCTCTTGATTGAGTGCTGGTGGCAATTTCAAAGGGAAGTTGCTCGTAGCATCTGCCCAAAACCTCGATGGTGTCGGGTTCGATTTCTATCATGCCGGTGGGCATATCCTTGTTGGGCGCGCTGCGAAGAACGACTTTGCCTTCGACGCTTATCGTGCTCTCGCGCGGAATTGAACGGATTTGCTCTTTTTTCGCCTCGTCGCTCACCACCGCTTGCGTATAACCGTAGTAGTCACGCAACACGAAAAAGATAACTGCGCCAAGGTCGCGGACGCTTGAAAGCCATCCGCAAAGTTTGACGTGTTTGCCTTCGTCTGATTGACGCAATTCGCCACAATTGTGTGTTCTGAGTTCCATATACACCTTATAAAATCTGGATTTTTTTATTTTTACAACAGGTTGATGCCTGCTTTGTCGCATTTTTCATGCATATCGTCGGGCCACAAACTCGATTGCACTTCGCCGATATGCGCTTTTTGAAGTATGAGCATGCAAAGTCTGGATTGCCCGATTCCTCCTCCTATCGTGAGAGGAAGATTGCCCTCGATCACGTCTTTGTGGAATTGGTTTTGAAGCCTTGACTCGCACCCTGCGATTTTGAGTTGCTCCGCCATGCTCTTTGCGTCCACGCGAATACCCATCGACGATATTTCTATGCTCTCTCCGAGCACTTCGTCATAGAAGATGATGTCGCCGTTCAAACTCCAATCGTCGTAGTCGGGAGCGCGTCCGTCGTGCGGCTTGCCGTTTGAAAGCGCACCGCCGATTTGCATGAGGAATATCGTTCCGTACTCTTTTGCAAGCGCACTCTCTCTTCCGTGAGAATCCAGGTCGGGATATCTGTCGAGAGCTTCTTGCGTCGTGACGAAAGTCACTTCCCTTTTCAAATTCAAATCAACGGAGGCAAACGCCTTTTTCGTTTCGTCGAGAGTGTCGCAAATCGCACCGACAATCCTTTGCACTATCATTTTGAGAAAGTCGAGATTGCGTTGTTCTTTGCTTATCACCATCTCCCAGTCCCATTGGTCCACGTAAATGGAGTGTTGATTGTCGCACTTGTCGTCGCGGCGGATTGCGTTCATATCCGTATAAATGCCTTCTCCGCTTCTGAAACCGTAACGCTTCAATGCGATACGCTTCCATTTTGCAAGCGAATGTACGATCTCCGCCTCGACGCCGCCCTGCTCCTTGATGTCGAAGCGCACCGCGCGTTCAACGCCGTTGAGGTCGTCGTTTACGCCCGTATTGCTCTTGACGAAAAGAGGGGCTGACACACGCTCGAAACCGAAGTTTTTTATCAAATTGCGTTGAAAAGAATCTTTTACGAATTTAATTGCCTTTTCGGTTTCGCGAATAGTCATATTGGATTGATAGTCGCTTGGAATCACAAGGTTATACATAGTTCTTTCCTTTTTTATTCTGCGTTCGTAGCCGAGCAAAAGATAGACATTTTCCCCTCTTATCGCAAGCGTTTATCTTTGCTTTTTGTCTTTACGCCATCAAGTCGCCCGCCGTTCTCGAATAGAGTTGGACGTCGCGAATGTTGCCGATGCCCGTCACGTACATGAGGATACGTTCGAGCCCCAAACCGAAACCGCTGTGCGGCACGGTGCCGTATTTTCTCAAATCCATATAGCCTTTGTAGTCGTCAAGGTTCATGCCTCTTTCAACCATGGCTTGTTTGAGTTTGTCGTAGTTTTCTTCTCTTTCGCTGCATCCGATGATTTCTCCTACGCCCGGCACGAGCAAGTCGGTTGCCGCAACGGTGAGTCCGTCATCGTTTTGCTTCATGTAGAAGGATTTTATCTTCTTGGGATAGTTGATGACGAACACGGGCTTGTTGAACACCTTTTCGGTGATGTATCTCTCGTGCTCGCTTTGCAAATCGAGTCCCCATTCCACAGGATACGCAAATTCGACTTTGCTCTCTTTGAGAATGTCGATTGCCTTTGAGTAGTCAAGCACAACGAAGTCGCTGTCCACAACGTGTTGAAGTTTGTCTTTCAAACCGGGCTCGAACGCCTTTTCGAAGAACGCGATTTCGTCGGGACACTCGTCGATGACCGCCTTGATGATGTATTTTATCATTTTGGTTGCAATCTCGATGATGTCGGGAAGTTTTGCAAAAGCCACTTCCGGCTCGACTTGCCAAAATTCCGCAGCGTGACGAGGAGTGTTGCTGTTTTCCGCTCTGAATGTCGGGCCGAACGTGTAAATCTTGCCCATCGCCATAGCGGCAACCTCGCCTTCGAGTTGTCCGCTGACGGTAAGTCCCGCTTTTCTGCGGAAGAAGTCGTTTGCGATATACTCCGCCTCGTCCTTTGCAAGTTTTGCGTCTTGATAATTTTGCGTCGTAACTCTGAATATCTCACCCGCGCCCTCGCAGTCGCTGCCCGTGATGATGGGAGTGTGCACGTAGGTGTAACCGTTTTCTTGGAAGAAACGATGGATTGCAAAGCTGAGCTTGGAGCGGACGCGGAGCATTGCGTTCATGGTGTTGGTTCTGGGACGCAAATGCGGAATGGTGCGCAAAAACTCCATCGTGTGATATTTCTTTTGAAGCGGATAATCCGCAGGGCAATCGCCCAAAAGCTCTATCTTGTCGGCGTTGATTTCAAACTCGCCCTCTTTCATTGCGGCAACGACCGTGCCTTGCGCAACTACGGACGCGCCGTTTTTCATGACCGTCGCAAGAGCGTCCTGATCGAATTTGGTTTTGTCTATGACGATTTGCAAATGTTTGAGCGACGTGCCGTCGTTGAGTGCCAAAAACGCCATCGTTTTGCTGTCGCGCGCAGTGCGTACCCAGCCCGCCACCGTGACGTGCTTGCCTTGGTATTGTGCGCCGTTTTTCAAAATTTCGGAAATGTCGATGTTTTGCATAAGTTACCTCATTATGTTTAATAATTATATAAGGCAATAAATTATTTGTAAAGTAATTTTTGCGCGTTTATGCGCGCGCAAAGTCGCAAACCCCCGAAAGTGCCCCATTTTTTTAATATTCAGCCTTAAAGCGCGCCTATAAACGAAATGTGCTTATTCAGGGTGCGAGCCGCAAGGCGGCGAGATAACGAACGCCGAGCATTACTCAAACGGCATCGCGGTTATGGCAATCGCCCCGAATGTCATTCCCGACGCTCTTATTACCGATTGCGACAAGGATATCCGCAACAAAGCAAGGCTCAAATCTCTTGCCACAATCGCAAAACATCTTCGCCAAAAGGTTGAAAAAAACATAGCAATCGACCTTCAAAAACTTGCCGAGTGCGAGGATATGGACAAATATAGATTGTGGGGCGAGCTTATCGTCAACTACATTTATCTAGTGAAAAAAGGCGATGATAAACTTGTGTGCGTCAACTATTACGACAATTCTCAAGTGGAAATTCCCCTCGATTTGCGCCTTACTCCCTCAAAAAATTCAACCGCATATTACGCAAAATACAACAAACTCAAACGCACCAAAGAGTTTGTGAGCAAAAAGCTCGAAAAAGACAAAGATTTGCTCGAATACGTCAAGTCGATAGAGGACGAAATCGCAAACCTCCCATACGAAAGCGACACTTCCGCCATCGAACAGGAACTGGAAGCATTGGGCGGTGGCAAAAAGAAATCGTCAAAAAATAAGGTGCGCAAAGAAAAAGCCGAGCCGCCATACGTTTACTTTGTGGACGGATTTTATATCTATCGCGGCAAAAACAACCTCCAAAACGACGAACTTACTTTTAAAATCGCATCGTCCAACGACGTGTGGCTTCACCTCAAAAACGAACACGGCTCGCATACGATTATCGTCACCGAAGGACGAACAGTCCCCGACAAAGTGCTCAAAATCGCAGGCGAAATCACCGCAAGCACAAAGCAAGCGTCTTGCGAGGTTGACTACACCGAACGTCGCAACGTCAAACGCAAACCCGACGGACACCCCGGGCAAGTAATATATGTCAACTACAAGACCATGATATCCGAACCCAATCCGCACAAAGACCTCGAAACACGCAAATAATCGAAAGATTTAAGCTTATTCGAAGCGTTATTATACACGGAATGTGCCTATTCGAAGACGGAACTGGAGTCGCAAGGCGACAGCGTCATTGCGGTCAAGGCAATCGTCCTATGTCATTCCGAGGAGTGAAGCGACGTGGGAATCCCCTAAATAGAAATGAAAACACAGTGGCGATTGCCATTGACCGCATTTGTTTTCGCAATCACTAACCGCGCAACCACTCTTCACTCTCAAAATGAGACGGATAAAATCTCAAACCGCAATTCCGTGCGAATGTTTGCTTGGTATTTAGCGTGCTTTGCACGCAAACAGAGAAGCCCGAAATGGGAACGGCGGTATGGGCGCGACGCGTTAAACAA
>FR895505.1 GCA_000434435.1 Firmicutes bacterium CAG:475 | reverse complement strand
AAAAATCAAGTTTGGCTCTCGGCAATACGCAAGATTTGCGTGTTGCCGTTGCCAAAACGATGGTTTTTGCGCATGATACACCCGAGTAAGTGGCACGCGCAAATATATAAATAATTAAGTTTAGTTTAAAAACAAAATTAATCCATATATACAAGATTTTGCGGTTTTTGCAAGATTTTGTACACTAGTTTAAAAAATATTCGAAAATTCGCAAATTTTTGCTTGACTTTAATTTTCAAAAATTATATAGTAAACGAGCGTGTCGAAAGGGATACGTGTTTTCCGTCGCGTTTGCGGCGGGTAAAAAATATAAGACACACACGGACAAGTGTAATATAGGAGGCTAATAATGGCTGGACAAAAGATCAGAATTAAACTTAAGGCTTACGACCACAACCTTATCGATCTTTCCGCAGAAAAGATTGTCGAGACAGTCAAGAAAACTGGAACGAAGGTTTCGGGTCCCATTCCTCTTCCCACGGAAAAGGAAATCATCACGATTTTGCGTGCTACTCACAAATACAAAGACAGCCGCGAACAATTTGAACTCAGAACTCATAAGCGTTTGATCGATATCTACAATCCGACGAGCAAGACGGTCGATTCTTTGATGAAACTCGACTTGCCCGCAGGCGTTGATATCTCAATCAAGCTCTAAGCAAATAAAAGGAGGATGAACTTTACATGGATAAAGCAATCATCGGAAAGAAAATCGGCATGAGCCAAATCTTTACTGCAGAAGGCAAGGTCATTCCCGTAACGGTCGTGGAAGCAGGTCCCTGCCCGGTCGTGCAGATAAAGACGAAAGAGAACGACGGTTATGAAGCTGTGCAAGTCGGCTTCGGCGCTGTCAAGGAAACAAGAGTAAACAAGCCGGTTGCCGGACACTTCAAGAAAGCCGGCGTAACCGTCAGAAAGTACCTTCGTGAATTCCGTTTCGCAAACTGCGCGAGCTACACGCTCGGACAGGAACTGACCTGCGACATGTTCACCGAAGGCGACAAAGTTGACGTTACGGGCACTTCCAAAGGTCACGGCTTCTCGGGCGTCATCCAAAGATGGAACTCCCACAGAATCGGTCCTATGACACACGGTACCGGTCCTATCCACAGAAGCGTCGGTTCCATGGGCGCTTGCTCCTCTCCCTCGAGAGTGTTCAAGAACAAGCACATGGCAGGACAATGGGGACATGAAAAGGTTACTGTCCAAAACCTTACGGTCGCACGCGTCGATGCAGCAAGAAATCTTCTTCTCATCAAAGGTGCCGTTCCCGGTCCCAGAGGCGGCGTTGTCGTCGTGAAGGAATCCATCAAGGGTTAAGCGGAGGTAGAATATGAAACTGAATGTTTTGAATATGGCAGGCAAAAAAGCCGGCACAGTTGAAATCAGCGATTCCATCTTTGCACGCGATTATAACGAAGCACTTATTCACCAAGTGGTCGTTGCACAACTCGCAAACAAACGTCAAGGCACGATGAGCGCACTCACCAGAACGGAAGTTCGCGGCGGCGGATGCAAACCTTATCGTCAAAAGGGCACCGGTCGTGCTCGCCAAGGCTCCATCGTTGCTCCTCAATACGTTGGCGGCGGCGTGGTGTTCGCAAAGAAGCCCAGAGATTTCTCTCAAAAAATCAACAAGAGCATGAAGACTGCTGCGTTCTATTCCGCACTTTCTGAAAAGATTCGTCAAAACGAAGTCGTCGTTCTTGACAAATTTGCGCTCGCAGAAGCAAAAACCAAACTCGTTGCAGGAGCGGTGAAGGCACTCTCTCTCAACGGCAAAGTTATGTTCGTCCTCGACGAGTACGACCAAGTCGCTCTCAAGGCAAGCAAAAACATCCCCACCGTTGAAGTGTGCGAAGCAAGAACCCTCAGCGTTTACGACGTTGTGGCAACGAAGAACATCGTCATCACGGTTGACGCACTTAAAAAACTCGAGGAGGCAGCACAATGACAGCATACGACATCATTATCGAGCCTATCCTTTCCGAAAAGAGTTATGACGGCATCGCAAACAAGAGATACACGTTCAAGGTTGTCAAATCCGCAACCAAAACGCAAATCAAAGCTGCGGTCGAGCAAATCTTCCAAGTGAAAGTTGACAAAGTCAATACATCCAACTACGACGGCAAATTGAAGAGAATGGGCAGAAACGAAGGCAGACGCTCTGCTTTCAAGAAAGCTATCGTCACTTTGACCGACGACAGTAAGGCAATCGAATTCTTCGAGAGCTTGGCATAAGGAGAGTAAAGAATATGGCTATTAAGAAATATAAACCAACGTCTCCTGCACGTCGTTTCATGACGGTGTCTGCATACGAAGAGATCACAAGCACCACTCCCGAGCGTTCACTCCTCGTGTCCCTCAACAAGAGCGGCGGCAGAAACTCTATGGGCAGAATCACCGTTCGTCACATCGGCGGCGGCAACAGAAACAAATATCGTATCATCGACTACAAGCGCAATAAAGACGGTATCCCCGCAAAAGTCGCTTCCATCGAATACGACCCCAACCGTTCTGCAAACATCGCACTTCTGCACTATGCAGACGGCGAAAAGAAATACATCCTTGCTCCTTTGGGCTTGAACGTCGGCGACGTGCTCGAAAGCGGTGAGCATGTGGACATCAAAGTCGGCAACGCGCTTCCCCTTTCCGCAATCCCCGTAGGTACGATGATTCACAACATCGAACTTCAACCCGGCAACGGCGGTATCATTGCAAGAGCAGCAGGCAACGCAGCTCAACTTATGGCAAAAGAAGGCAAATACGCAATCGTGCGTATGCCCAGCGGTGAAATGAGATACGTTCTCATCAACTGCAGAGCGACAGTCGGTCAAGTCGGAAACCTCGATCACGAAATCGTGCGCGTAGGTAAAGCCGGTAAGACCCGCCACATGGGCGTGCGCCCGACCGTTCGTGGTGTCGTTATGAACCCGAACGACCACCCGCACGGCGGCGGCGAAGGCAAGTCTCCAGTCGGTATGCCTTCACCTGTTACTCCTTGGGGTAAACCTGCTCTCGGTTATAAGACCAGAAAGAAGAAGAACAAATCTAATAAGTTCATTATTAAGCGTGTGAACTAATCGGAGGACAAAATGAGTAGAAGTGTTAAAAAAGGCCCGTACGTAGAAGAGCGCCTTATGAACAGAATCAATGCGATGAACGCATCCGGTGAACGCCAATCTGTCAAAACTTGGTCCAGAAGTTCCACGATTTTCCCTGAAATGGTTGGTCACACGATCGCAGTTCACAACGGTAAACAACACGTGCCCGTGTACGTCACGGAAGATATGGTCGGCTGCAAGCTCGGCGAGTTTGCTCCCACTCGTACTTTCAGAGGTCACGCAGGCGCAAAGACCACGAAGTAATAGGAGGAAAATATGGCTACTAGAAGTAAACAAAAAGCCTTGGACCGTCAAGCAAAAGCGGATACAAGACCTTGTGCAACGGCTAAATTCGTCAGAATTTCTCCCTTCAAGGTCCGCATCGTTCTCGACATCATCAGAGGCAAATCGGTAACAGAAGCAATCGCTATTTTGGAAAACACTCCAAAGGCTGCAAGCGAACCCCTTATCAAGTTGGTAAACAGCGCGGCGGCAAACGGCGAAAACAATCAAAATCTTGCAAGAAACGATATGTATATCGCAGAGTGCTACGCAAACGAAGGTCCCACCCTCAAGCGTATCCAAGCGGTGTCCAAGGGCAGAGCGTATCGTATCAACAAGAGAACAAGTCATATCACGGTCATTCTTGACACGGTGAAAGCGTAATAGGAGGTATACACAATGGGACAAAAAGTCGATCCGAACGGTCTTCGTACAGGCGTCATCAAATCGTGGAGTTCTAAATGGTATGCCGACAAGGCGCACTTTGCAGACAACATTGTCGAAGACAACAAAGTCCGCAAGTTCATCAAAAAGAAATACTACGATACGGCAATTTCAAAAATCGTGCTCGAAAGAGCGGCAGATAAACTCGTAGTCGCAATCTACACCGCACGCCCGGCAGTGCTCATCGGCAAAGCAGGCGCAGGCGTTGAAGAAATCAAGAAAGAAGTTGAAAAACTTGTTTCCGGCGACAAGAAAGTGAGCATCAACATCATGGAAGTCAAACATCCCGATGCAGACGCTCAACTCGTTGCGGAAGGCATTGCAAAACAACTCGAAGGACGCGCTTCCTTCCGTCGCGCAATGAAACAAGCAATGTCCAAGGCTATGAAAGCGGGCGCAAAGGGCGTCAAGACGATGGTCAGCGGCAGACTCGACGGTGCTGAAATCGCAAGAAGCGAACAATACCGCGAAGGCTCCATTCCTCTTCAAACTCTCCGCGCGGACATCGATTACGGTGTCGCAACCGCAAATACCACGTTCGGCGCAATCGGCGTCAAATGCTGGATCTACAAGGGTGAAATCCTTGGCAAAAATCCACTTGAAGGAGGAAATCAATAATGTTAATGCCTAAACGCGTCAAAAGACGTCGCCAAATGCGTGGCAGAATGAAAGGCAAAGCAAACAAGGGCAACATCGTCGCATACGGCGAATACGGTCTTGTTTCGACAGAGCCGGGCTGGATTACCTCCAACCAAATCGAAGCAGCTCGTGTCGCTATGACGAGATACATCCGTCGTGGCGGTCAAGTCTGGGTGGATATTTTCCCTCACAAACCCGTAACCAAGAAGCCTGCCGAAACTCGTATGGGTTCAGGTAAAGGTTCTCCCGAATACTGGGTAGCAGTCGTCAAGCCGGGCCGTGTGATGTTTGAAATCGCAGGTATCGACGAAGCAGTAGCAAAAGAGGCATTGCGTCTTGCTGCAAACAAACTTCCCGTCAAGTGCAAGTTTGTCAGAGCAGAGGACGTCAACGGTGCCGAAGGCGGTGAAGCATGAAATCAAAACAAGTTTTGGAAATGACAGATAAGGAGCTTCAAACCAAGCTCAACGAATTGAAGTCGGAATTGTTTTTCCTCCGCTTCAAAAACGCCACGAATCAATTGACAAACCCCATGGTTATCGTTGAAACTCGTCGCGACATTGCCCGTATCAAGACTGTCATCCGTCAAAGAGAAATTGCTCGCGCAAAAGACGAGGCAAAGGGCTAATCGGAGGATAATATGGAAGAAAGAAATTTGAGAAAAGAAAGAGTGGGTATCGTCGTGAGCGACAAGATGGACAAAACCATCGTCGTCGCAGTCAGCGAACGCGTAAAACATCCTCTCTACAAGAAAATCGTAAACCGCACCAAGAAGTTCAAAGCGCATGACGAAAACAACGCATGCGGCATCGGCGACAAGGTGCTTATCCAAGAAACTCGTCCTCTTTCCAAGGACAAGTGCTGGAGACTCGTCGAAATAGTCGAGAAAGCCAAATAATAGGAGGAACGCTATGATTCAACCATTGAGTTGGCTCAAAGTCGCTGACAACAGCGGAGCCAAAGAAATTATGTGCATCAGAGTCCTGGGCGGTTCTTTCAGAAGAAGCGGAAACATCGGCGACGTCATCGTCGCATCCGTCAAATCGGCAATCCCGGGCGGCAAGGTCAAGAAAGGCGACGTCGTCAAAGCGGTTATCGTCCGCACGACGTTCGGTCTTCAACGCGAGGACGGCAGCCACATCAAGTTCGACGACAATGCGGCGGTCATCATCGACAACCAAAAACAACCACAAGGCACTCGTATTTTTGGGCCTATCGCAAGAGAACTTCGTGACAAGGATTACACCAAAATCATCTCTCTCGCACCCGAAGTGCTGTAAGGAGGACAACTATTATGGCAAAATTGAGTGTTAAGAAAGGCGACAACGTTATGGTTATCACCGGCAAGGATCAAGGCAAAGTGGGCAAAGTCCTCAAAGTCGTTCCCGATACCGGCAGAATCTACGTTGAAGGCGTCAACATCATTTCAAAGAGCAAAAAGCCCAGAAACGCACAAGAAAAGGGCGGCATCATCAAGCAAGAAGGCACAATCGATGCATCCAACGTTATGCATGTTTGCGCAAGCTGCGGCGACGTCGTCAGAGTCAAGCACGAAGTGAAAGACGTGAACAGCAAACAAAAATCCGTCCGCGTATGCCCCAAGTGCGGTGCGTCTTTGGACGAGAAGAAACCATCTGCAAAGAAAGTGGCAAAGAAAGCCGCAAAAAAGAAAGCAGAAAAGTCCGAGGATAAGAAGGACTGATAAATCGGAGGTAATATCGTGGCAGAAAAGAAAAATCAGGTTGCTAAAGCAACTGCAACCGATAAGACGAATGCTGGTAATGCTGAAAGATATCGCATGAGAAAACAGTATGCCGAAGAGGTCGTACCGGCTCTCATCAAACGCTTTGGCTACAAGAACATTAACGAAGTTCCTCGTCTTGAGAAAATCGTGCTTAACATGGGCTTGGGCGACTGCAAAGACAACAGCAAATCCCTGCAACTTGCAGTGGAAGAGCTCAAAATGATTGCAGGCCAAAAACCGGTTATCACTACGGCAAAGAAATCCGTTGCAAACTTCAAGGTGAGAGAAGGTATGAACGTCGGTGCAAAAGTTACCCTTCGCGGCAACAGAATGTACGACTTCCTCGATAAGTTCATTTCCATCGCGCTCCCCAGAGTCCGCGACTTCCGCGGAATCTCTTCAAAGTCTTTTGACGGAAGAGGCAACTACGCAGTCGGCGTGAAAGAGCAACTCATCTTCCCCGAAATCGAATTCGACAAAGTCGAAAAGGTTCGCGGTTTCGATATTTGCATCGTTACAACGGCAAAGACTGACGAAGAGGCAAGAGAACTTCTCAAGTTGCTCGGTATGCCTTTTGCGAAGTAAGGAGTGAACTATGGCCAAAACATCAATGAAAATCAAGCAACAAAGACCACAAAAGTTCTCGACGCGTGAATATACACGTTGCCGTATTTGCGGGCGTCCCCACGCCGTGCTCAAAAAGTACGGTATTTGCAGAGTTTGCTTCAGAAACCTCGCATACAAAGGCGAGCTTCCCGGAGTGAAGAAGGCAAGTTGGTAAGAGGAGGCACTAAAAATGACTGATCCAATTGCAGATATGCTTACAAGAATTAGAAATGCCTTGACCGCAAAGCACGAAACGGTTGAAGTTCCGGCGAGCAAAATCAAGGTGGCAATCGCAGAAATCCTCGTAAAAGAAGGTTACGTCAAAGGATTTGAGGTTGTGGACGGCAATGTTCAAAACAACATCGTCATCACTCTCAAATATGCTCCCGTCAAGGGACAAAAGGTCGTCACCGGTCTTAAGAGAGTTTCTACACCCGGTCTTCGCGTCTACGCAGGTGTGGACAATCTTCCCAAGGTTCTCAACGGAATGGGTATCGCAATCCTTTCCACTTCCAAGGGTATCCTCACCGATAAGGAAGCGAAAGCACAACACGTCGGCGGCGAAGTGCTCGCATACGTTTGGTAAGGAGGCGCGCTATGTCAAGAATCGGTAGAGCACCTATTGCCATTCCGCAAGGTGTTACAGTTGATATCAACAACAACCTCGTTACGGTGAAAGGCCCCCTCGGCGCACTTTCCCAAACGGTTGACAAATCCATCGACGTCAAAGTCGAGGACGGACACGTGGTTTGCACTCGTCACACCGACGACAAAGACCATCGCGCATTGCACGGACTTTACCGCGCTCTCATCCACAACATGGTGGTTGGCGTAACCAAAGGTTTTGAAAAGAGCCTCATCGTCAACGGCGTCGGTTATAAGGTCACTCTTTCGGGCAACAAGATGACTCTCAACATCGGATTTTCTCATCCCGTTGAGTTCACCGCTCCCGAAGGCATCACTTTTGCGCAACCGCAACCCCTCGAAATCGTCGTTAAGGGCATTGACCGCCAACTCGTCGGTCAAACCGCTGCAACCATCAAGGCTATCAAACCGGTTGAACCGTATCACAACTACGGTATTCACTACAAGGATGAGACCGTCATCCACAAGGTCGGCAAGAGAGCCACGAAGTAATTGAGGTGAAGTATGATAAGCAAAAAAGATAAAAACGCAGATAGAATCATTCGTCACGCAAGAGTCAGAAAGAAAGTCAGCGGCACTGCCCAAAGACCTCGTCTTTGCGTGTACAGAAGCACAAACCATATCTATGCTCAAGTGATCGACGACGTGAAGGGCAACACTCTTTGCGCTGCATCCGACCTCGAAAAAGCAATCGCAGCTCAAACTGCGGAACTTTCCAAGAGCGACGTTGCAAAAGTCGTCGGCAAGGCAATTGCTGAAAAAGCTCAGGCAATCGGCATCAAAGAAGTCGTGTTCGACAGAGGCGGCTATCTTTACACCGGCAGAGTGCAAGCTCTCGCCGACGGCGCAAGAGAAGCCGGTCTTGAGTTTTAATCGGAGGAATTATGGCAGAAAATCGTGATAGAAGAAACGATAGAAACAGAGAAGAGAACGATGGTTTGAACAAGAAACTCATCGCTGTCAACCGTGTCACAAAGACCACCAAAGGTGGCAAAAACATGCGTTTCTCCGCACTTGTCGTAGTCGGTGACGGCAACGGCAGAGTGGGACTCGGCATGGGCAAAGCGGCTGAAGTTCCCGAAGCAATCGAGAAAGCAACGCAATTTGCAAAACGCAATCTCGTGACTGTTTCTTTGAAAGGCAACACAATTCCTCATGCAACGACGGGTAAGTTCGGTCGTGGTCAAGTTCTTCTCCTTCCTGCCGAAGAAGGTACCGGCGTCATCGCGGGCGGTGCAGTCCGTATGGTGCTCGAAACCGCAGGCGTGAAGGACATCAGAACCAAATCCCTCGGCTCAAACAACCCCATCAACAGCGCAAAAGCAACGCTTGAAGGACTTATGAGCCTTCGCAACGCAGAGCAAATCGCACAACTTCGCGGCGTAGACGTCGTGGCTGACTAATCGGGAGGTGTACTATGGCAAAGAAAGCGGCTGCAAAAGCAGAAGTCAAAATGATCAAAGTTACTCTCGTTAAGAGCGCAAACGGCATCCTCAAAAACCAAAAAGCCAATCTCGAAGCTATGGGCTTGCACAAAATCGGCAATTCCAGAACTTTCGTTGACGACGCTTGCGTGAGAGGAAAGATCGCAAAAGTTTCTCACCTTGTCAAGGTCGAGGAAGCGTGAGGAGGAGCATATGAATATTCAAGATCTTAAACCTGCAGAGGGCGCAAGAACCACAACCAAGAGAATTGGTCGCGGCGTAGGCTCCGGCATGGGTAAAACATCTACTCGTGGACACAAAGGTCAATGGGCAAGAAGCGGTGGCGGCGTACGTCCCAACTTCGAAGGCGGCCAAATGCCGATGACCAGAAGACTTCCGAAGATCGGTTTCAACAACAAGAGATTCGCACACGTCTACAACACAGTCAACATCGACGTTTTCAACAGATTTGAAGACGGAGCAGTTGTCGGTATCGATGAGCTTGTCGCAAGCGGCGTCATCAAGAAAGTCGAGCCTTACGGACTCAAAGTCCTCGGCAACGGCGAACTTGAAAAGAAGCTTACGATCAAAGCCAACAAATTCACCGCGTCTGCAATTGAAAAAATCGAAAAGGCAGGCGGCACAACAGAGGTGCTATAATGTTTGAGACTCTCAAAAACGCATTCAAGTCGAAGGAAATAAGAGTGAAGATATGGATTACCCTCGCTCTTATCCTCGTCTATAGAATCGGATGTTACATCCCCATCCCGACCTTCAACATTGCGGCGATGCAACAAGCGGAAGCTTTTTCAAGCGACTTTTTGAGCATCCTCAACGTTATTACGGGCGGATCGATGCAGAACGCCACCTTGTTTGCACTCGGCGTGTTGCCGTTTATCAACTCGTCGATTATCATGCAGCTTCTCGCGCTGGTTATTCCTGCGCTGGAGAAGATGTCCAAAGAGGGTGAAGAAGGCAGAAAGAAACTCACGCAAATCACGAGAATCGTTGCCGTCGTGCTCGCAGTCGTGCAAGCAATCGGTATCGTCGTGGCTTTCAAGAGTTACTTTATCGACGTGTTCTCATTCGAATCGGGTGCGGATAACCCCATCCTCACAATGGCTCTCACAATCGTTCTTCTCGTGGGCGGTAGCGTCATGGTCATGTGGCTGAGCGAAAGAATCACCGAGTACGGCATCGGCAACGGTACGTCAATCATCATCTTCATCGGTATTCTTTCAACCGCAGGCACGACTATGGCGGAATCTTTCAAGCTCGTCGGCAACGAATGGACTTATATCTGGAACATCATCGGATTTATTCTCGTCGTTGTGGCAGTGCTTACGTTTATCGTCTTTATGGACGGTGCAGAGAGAAGAATCACGGTGCAGTACTCCAAACAAATCAAGGGCAACAAGATGTACGGCGGTCAATCCACGTATATCCCCATCCGCGTCAACGGTAGCGGCGTTATGCCTATCATTTTCGCATCGTCCTTGCTTATGTTCCCGCAAATGATCATCCAACTCTTCTTCAGCAATACCGAAGCGGCAGTTTGGTATGCTCAATACATGGGAAGCGGCACCGCGGTCTACTACGTACTTTTGGCATTGTTTATCCTCGGATTCAGCTATTTCTATGCTCAAATCCAGTTCAATCCCGAAGACGTATCCAAAAACATTCAACAATACGGCGGATTTATCCCCGGCATAAGAGCGGGCAAACCGACAAGCGACTTCCTCAAGAAGATCAACAACAGAATCACCTTCTTCGGAGCGGTGTTCCTCATGTGCTTGTCACTCATCCCGACTTTCATCTTCAGAGCTCTTGCAATGGGCAACGGCACTTGGGCGGCTCCGGCTCTCCCGTTTGCGAACTCGTTCTCCGCAACAGGTTTGCTCATCGTCGTGTCCGTCGCACTCGAACTCAACAAGCAACTCGAATCGCAAATTATGATGAAGCACTACAAAGGCTTCCTCAAATAAGCGAATCGACAAACAAACCCAAATTTTTTGCTCGGTGGCGCAAATCAATCAATGATTTGTTTGCCATCGAAGCGAAAAAGTGCTATAATAAATAATTATGAAAAATATTATATTATTAGGCGCTCCGGGCGCAGGAAAAGGTACGCAAGCGGCAATGATTGCGGAGGAATTCAAGGTTCCTCACATCTCGACGGGTGACATCCTTCGTCGCAACATGAAGGAAGGCACTCCTCTCGGTTTGAAAGCAAAAGCTTTTGTGGAATCGGGCGGACTCGTTCCCGACGAAGTGGTCATCGGCTTGGTTGAAGACAGACTTTCGCAAGAGGATTGCAAAAACGGATACATTCTTGACGGATTTCCCAGAACAATCGCTCAGGCAGAGGCTCTCGACAAGGTTGCCAGAATCGACCTTGCAATCAACATCGACGTACCGTTTGAAACCATCGTTTCAAGACTCGGAGGCAGAAGGGTTTGCGTGTGCGGAGAAACATATCACGTTTCAATGCTCAACGGCGAAACTACATGCAAGCGTTGCGGAAAGGAACTTTTCATCCGTGACGACGACAAGCCCGAAACCGTGAAAAACAGACTTAAAGTCTACAGCGACCAAACTCAACCGCTCATCGATTACTATCGTTCGCAAAACAAAGTCGTCGACATCAAAGCCAACGGCACGAAAGAAGAAATCTTTGCGGACATCAAGAAGGTGCTTGAATGATTAACATCAAAAGCCCGCACGAAATCGAATGTATGAGGAAATCGGGCGCAATCCTCAGAGATTGCTTGCTCTTCCTCGGCGACAGAGTGAAACCGGGTGTGTCCACAAAGCGTCTTGACGAATTTGCCTACGATTACATCAAAAGGCACGACTCGACTCCGTCCTTCCTCGGATACGGCGG
>FR895504.1 GCA_000434435.1 Firmicutes bacterium CAG:475 | reverse complement strand
AAGGCACGGTTTTGTCCGTGCCTTCCTTTTATATTTTGTTATGCCGCTATTCTTGTGTTAAAAAACAGACATGCCATGTTTTGTTTTGCAACGGATGCTTATGCATTAACATTCGTTTTCTTTTGTCCATATACATACCCGATATAGTTAGTTTCTTGTGAGCACTCTGTTTGCATGTCGAATTTCAGATTTCCGTTCTTATCAATCGTCAGAACAATGTTTCCGTTGTTATCGGTACGGTAAACGGCTATGTTCCTGTTTTTCAACCGATTCAACGTTTCTTGACGCGGATGATAATAGGAAGTATTGTATTTGCAACTTATCAAAGCGTACTCAAAAGTATATTCGTCCAGGAAATCGCCCATTGTTGAAGTTTCGCTGCCGTGATGTCCGACTTTGAGCACATCGCAGTCGATTTTGCCGGTGCGTGCCATAACAAGAGGCTCGTTTATTTCGTTGCTGTCCCCCGTAAACATAATCTTTCGGTTGTTATATGTCAAAATTCCGATTGGGGAAACTGCATTTATTCTTTCACCGCCTTTTAGATTTGTGCTTTTATAATAATTCTTTGTTGGACAGTAAAACTTAAATTCATATGTGTTTGCATCGTCGCGAATAACGATATTGTTCGTGTTGTCATCATCATCCATATTGATGTATATATTACAATTCGGTTCCGTCAACGCTGCTGCAAAAAACGATGCATACTGTTCAGTAGATATGGTGTCCTCGTCCGTAAACATATCCTTTTTCTCTTGTGGTATTGAGTTAAAACGGTTTTTATCTTTTTCAGACCATTTACTCATATTGGGCGTTGACAATACATTTGGCATGAATATATTATTCACGTCAAACGCATCCACAACCTCATCAAGATACGACACGTGATCTGTATCGGTGTGCGTAAGCATCAAATATTCCAAATCTCCTTCGACATGGTCTTGCAAGTAATTCAAAACCACGTTTTTGCCGAATGAATCATACGGCTTCGTCGTGCATCCGCTATCGATAACCATATCCTTTCCGTCAGGAAATTTGATATATATGCAATCACCCTGTCCAACGTTTATTATGTGAACCGCAAGTTCTCCGTCTCCTCCTACAAGGTTTGTCGAACCGCCGCCGTTATTGTTGTTGTCACCTTTGATCGTTGCGACGATGCTGTCCCACGTGTCGGGGAATGCAAAATACACAACCGCCGTTGCGATTGCTATGACAAGCACGATTGCTACAATCGAGATGATAAACGCCTTCGGATTTGCCTTGTACGCCTTCTTTGCCGCTTTTTCGACGGGAGAGGCGGTTTGCTTTTTTGATTTCGTTGATTTTGAAGATTTCTTTGCCATATTCACATTATATAAAAGATGTCGGAAAATGGCAATCCTCAAATGTTACGTACTGCAAAAATTAAGATTGCGCAAATAAAGAATCCTAAGTTTTCGGCACGGGTTTTTCGTTTTTCAATATTTTCGTTTTACAAGGCGACATTTAGAGTATATAATACAAACACAGTATATTATATATATAAATATCCTTAAATAGGATAGAGGCAGGCTATGGCTAAAGAAAAGGAACAATTCGTCAAAGAAATCACGGATATGAGCGTGAATTTCCCCCAATGGTACACCGACGTGGTGCTTAAAACCGAACTGGTGGACTACGGCCCCGTCAAAGGCACAATGGTCATTCGCCCGTACGGCTACGAGATTTGGGAGCATATTCAAGAAGAACTCAATGCGAGATTCAAAGCAACGGGACACAAAAACGCATACTTCCCCATGTTTATCCCCTATAGTTTTCTCGTCAAAGAGGCGGATCACGTCGAGGGATTTGCTCCCGAAGTCGCGCTTGTCACACACATAGGCAACACGCCGCTCGAAGAACAGCTTGTCGTGCGCCCCACTTCCGAAACCATCATCTGCTCCATGTATGCCAAGTGGGTGAAAAGTTATCGCGATTTGCCCGTACTCATAAACCAATGGGCAAACGTCGTACGCTGGGAAAAAACCACGCGTCCCTTCCTTCGCACAAGCGAGTTCTTGTGGCAAGAGGGTCACACCCTTCACCAAACGGAAGAAGAAGCGAGAGAAGAAACCCTCAAAATGCTGGAAGTGTACCGTGAGTTTATGCAAAACGTGCTTGCAATCGACGTTCTCGTCGGGCAGAAGTCCGAAAAAGAAAAGTTTGCCGGCGCAGTCGACACCTACACCATGGAAGCAATGATGCTTGACGGCAAAGCTTTGCAATCGGGCACGTCGCACTACCTCGGACAAAACTTCTCTTCCGCTTTCGAAATCAAATACCTTGACAAAGACGGTCAACTCAAAAACCCCTATCAAACGAGTTGGGGCGTATCCACTCGTCTTATCGGCGCGCTTATCATGGCGCACGGCGACCAACGCGGATTGAAATTGCCGCCGAGAGTTGCACCCTATCAGGTCGTGATCGTTCCGGTTGCGGCACACAAAGAGGGCGTCAACGAAAAGGCGCAAGAGATTGCAACCCTTCTCCGCAACGTCGGCGTAAGAGTCATGCTTGACGACAGAGAGCAATCTCCGGGCTGGAAATTCAACGAGTGGGAGATGAAAGGCGTTCCCGTACGTCTTGAAATCGGGCCTCGCGACATCGAAAACGGTCAGGCTATGATCGCTCGCCGCGATACGCACGACAAGTTTGCAATCAAGCTGGACGATCTCTCAACCGAAATCCCCGCTTTGCTCGACGATATCCAAAAAAATATGTTCAAGCAATCGCACGATTTCTTGCACTCGCACATCGTCACTTGCCACTCTCTCGACGAGATGAAAGAGGCGTTGGACAACCACAACTTCGTCAAGACCATGTGGTGCGGCGACCGCGCTTGCGAGGACAAAATCAAAGAGCAATTTGCCGCAACGTCGCGTTGCATGCCGTTTGACCAAACGCCCGTCGGCGACGTTTGTCCCGTCTGCGGCAAACCCGCCCACAAAGTCATCTACTTTGCAAGAGCGTATTAATGACGGTTTATAAAAACGAATCATATGAAAAAACGCACCGAACGGTGCGTTTTTAAATTTTTAAAAATTCGGGTTTTAAAGAATCAGTCCAAATCGTCGAGCTCGTCGTCCTCTTCTTCCTCGTCTTCGTCTTCTTCGTCCTCGTCGTCATCGGCATAATCGTCGATGTCCCCCAAGTCGTCGTCGAAATCGTCGGGGCATTGCTCTTCTTCTTCGTCCTCGAATTCCTCTTCCTCGTCCTCTTGGAGTTGGTTGAGCGAAACTTCGTTTTCGTCGTCGGGAGCAATAGGCTCGTCGTCTTCGACGTACTCTTGCCAATCGTCGTCATCGTCGTCGAGTTTGTTTTGTGCGGAGGACGCTTGCTCCTCTCTGCACTCTGCGCAGATTTCCTCGCCGGGTTCAAGATAATTGACCTTGCAAACGGGGCAGATTCTTTCTTCTTCCTCTATATCGTCATCGTCTTCCAAAAGACAGATTTTGCTTGCTTTGCCGAGTTCTGCTTTGCAAACCTCGCACAGTTCTTCCTCGGTAGGAATCCAGTTCAGTTCGCAGCGCGGGCATTTCTTATACTTTCCCATAACAACCTCGCCTTAGGTTTTGATTTTTATATTATATTGATAAGATGTGATTATGTAAACTATATTTTCGTTATTTTTAAAATTTTTTTCTCACAACCTTATATGGTATATATTAAAAACAAATTCAACCATATGTGGTGCATAAAAAAATAAGTGAAAATAAATGTTGAAAACCTGACAATTTGCGCTTAAAATGTGCATTGTTAACCTAATTACAACATTTATTGGGGAAAATCAGTCCTAATAAACAAATAAGTATAATCATCGACAAAAAATCGTGAAAACCGCGTTTTTACGTAAGCCGATGGATTTTATAATCAGATTAACAAAATCATTTCTGCATATTGGAGGGAAATTATGAACAAAACAATAGTGATTGCAGACGACAACGCTGCGTTATGCTCGGGCATGCGAGATTTCATCAATTCGCAAGACGGATTTGAAGTGGTCGGAGTTGCTCAAAACGGAAATGACGCTTTGCGCCTTATCGACCTTTACAAACCCGACTTTGTCCTTCTTGACATCGTCATGCCCGAACTCGACGGCTTCGGAGTGCTCTCCGCAATGGAAAACAAATCATCGATCGTGATCATGATGTCACAGCTTGCAAGCGACGGATTCGTCCAAAAAGCAATGCAGTACGGCGCAAGTTACTTCCTTGCAAAACCGTTTGACTACAACACGGCGTTGAAAGTTATCAATGATTTTTCAAATCCTCGCCCGGCGCAACGCTCGCAAGTGAATGTGAGAAAAAATAAAACACTGGACGAACGTATCGCGAATTTGTTTATATCGGTCGGAATTCCCGCCCACATCAAAGGTTATCAATTTTTACGCGAAGCAATCAAAATGACGATTGAAACGCCCGAAATCATCAATTCCATCACAAAACAACTCTACCCCGGCATTGCTCAAAGATATCAAACGTCCGCATCAAAAGTCAAACGTGCCATTCGCCACGCAATCGAAGTTGCATGGAACAGAGGTAAAATTGAAAATATAAACAACGTTTTCGGCATCAAAATTTACGCTCCCAACGAAAAACCCACCAACGGCGAATTTATCGCGCTCGTCGCAGACAAATTGCTGTTGGAATGTGCATAGTATTGTGCCATAGGCACAATACTATACACTCAAGCGTGCGTATAATTGTCCTTTCTGACAGTGAAATTTGCGCTATGCGCAAGTGATATTGCAGCATTGCCACAGTTAAGGAAGATTTGAATCTTCCTCTTGCGTGCAAAGCACGCCCCACCAAGCAGATAATTTTGCGAAATTGTGGCGTGAATTTTTGCCCGTCTTAATTTAATAGCAAAAAATTCTCTGCGCGGTTAGTAAAGCAATAAATCGCGCGTGGCTCTTGGCAATAGGCAAATTTTGCGTGTTGCCATTGCCTCTGCGATGATTTTTGCTCGCGCAAAGAACTCCTCTCTCCCAACACATTAGAACGGGCGACAAACGTCGCCCGTTCTAATGTGGTTTGTTTTTTCTAATAAAACATCCATAAACCACAACCATTATATGCTGTTTTCATCACGGTCTTGACGGCGGTGCTTGTCCGCCGCCGGACCGCATATTAAAGGCAGTGGACGATGCAATCGTCCAAGGACACGATAGGACAAAGAAAAAGCACTCGCGCTGAGTGCTTTTGGTTGGATTGAGTGGACTCGAACCACCGACCCCCACCTTATCAGGGTGGTGCTCTAACCTACTGAGCTACAATCCAATATGGGTGGTGGAGATACACGGATTCGTTTAATAGCGAGCGACTGTGCTTGCATAGCGAAGCGAGCGTCAGCGAGGACTTGTCCTCGGTTGCATCGTATGCGATGCGGTTGCGCCCGCAACAGAATGCGGGTATTTCACCTGTGGTGGAGATACACGGATTCGAACCGAGGACCTCCTGAATGCAAATCAGGCGCTCTACCAACTGAGCTATATCCCCACGTGAATGCTATAAGATAATAGCATTTGCACAAATGTTTGTCAAATGATTTTTACAAAAATTCTTTTTGCGCAATCACTTTGACTTTTGCGAGGCGGCGATTGAAAAATCGCACCTTGCAAAAACCGTTGTTTTATTATTTAATAGACAAGCCGTCTTTGAACGCTTTGCCCACCGTTTGGCCGAGAACGACGTAGGCGTTGTTTGCGCTATCAAACGTAATCGGAGCAAGTTTTTGCACGTCGATTTTGCCGTCCGTGAGCACGCTCTCGTCTGCCGATACGTTGACTATACGGCCTCTCATCGTGCCGGTTTCGCTGTCATAATCGATAAGCTCGCACTCGATTGCAAAGGGCAATTCGTTGATGACGGGAGCGTTTACTCTTGCGCTGTGCGTAACCGTGAATCCGGTTTTTGCAAATTTGTCGGGATTGTCGTTTGCCGAAACAAGTCCGAGATAGTCGCACTCTTTGACGTATTTTGCCGTCGCCACCGACACCGTAAACGCCTTTCTTTCAAGGATATTTTTCACGGTTTTGTGTCCTTTAGACAGACACATCGAGATTTGCTCGTAGTCGCCGATACCACCCCACGCCGCATTCATTGCGTCTACCGTTCCGTTTTTATCGTAACTTGCGATGATGAGCACGGGCATAGGATAAAGCCACGTTTTTGCACCGAAATCCTTTCTCATTTGTTACCTCCGCATGCAAGAAAGTCGCATTTTTGCGATTTAGTTATATATCCTATTTATTTTTTTGTCAATACTCAAGAAAAACCATTCATCAATCCGCGCCGTTTTGCGCAATATACTCGGTGTATGCGCCAAGGTATGCGAATGCGGAAAAGTATGTGTCCAATTTGAGCGTGTTGGCAAGGAATATATCCGCCAAAATGGCGTTGCCTTTTGAAAGATAGTATAAATGCGCACCGTAGTTGAAAATGCACTTTTGCAACTCGTCATCGTCGGGAATGACGTCGCACTCGGAAAGAGAATCCCCCGCAAAAAGTTTGAGAGATTGCATATAGCCGGTGTGATGTCCTATCTCCATATCCCTATCGAATTTTGCCATATCCGCATCAATGCGCTTGCCTGTACGCGCGTCGCACGCAACCGCCCAGAACAAAGACGCAACGTACATATCGCCGTTGCCTTTCGCAAGCTCTATGCACTCGTCGAAAAGCTCCTTCGCGCCTTCGAAATCGCCCTCGTAATATTTGCAACAGCCGAGCATATATTTGGGATCGAGAGTATCGCTTGCATGTTCTGCGCACCAAGAAAATTCCTCTTTGGCATCGTCGATGCGAAGTGTGGACAAATACCGTCCCGCACATTTTCTCCGTGCGTCATAGTCGTCGGGGCGGAGAGCTTTTGCTTTTTCAAACCACTCTATCGCCTCGTGATAACGCATTTGAAACGCAAGTGCGCCGCCGAGTGCCATATAGGTTTCGTAGCAAGGATTCTTGCTTTCGTTTTCTCTTGCTTTTGCGGTATTATCGTCGTCGCAAACAGTGTTTGCGTGTGCTTTGCCAAACAAAATCTCATCGTCGCGCAATGCTCTGACGTCGCTGATTTTGTTGCAGTTGCAGTTGGGATCACTAAGGCACATTGTTATCTCCTAATGCCGAAACGGCACTTTATCTATGTATTATTTACACTTTATCGTGCTTTCTTGCACGATCTTGCGTCTGAACTCGATATACTGATTGATCATATATACGGCAAGTTGCAAAAGCATAATCGCTCCGCCCGGAGCAAGAATCCAGTTGTATTTGCCAAGCAAAATTCCGCCGTAATTGAATGCGTTTTGAATCATCACGCCCCACGTTACGTCCGTGACGCTGCCCATGCCCAAAAAGCTCAGCGTTGCCTCAATCATGATGCAACTTGCAACAGAGGGCATAAACTTCGCAAGAGCAACGTCCATAACGTTGGGAAGCGTGTGCCGCAATAAAATCCGCATTTCGCCGTAACCCATGGATTTGAGTGCGCGCACGTAATCGGAATTTTTTACGCTCATGGTTTTTGCTCTCACCGCTCTTGCCGTCGAACACCAACAAAGCAGAGAAATCGTGAGTATTATACTTATTTTTCCGCCGTTTGTATATGAAGCTATGACTATTGCACAAGGAAGCATCGGCACAAGCAAAAAGAAGTTGATTATGCCGTTGACCGCCTCGCCGGCAATACCGCCGATATACCCTGCCAAAAGTCCTATCGCAACACCTATGACAAGGCATGCAACCGCACTCAAAATGCCCACGATAAGAGTTGAACGTGTGGCAACAATGAGTTGTGAAAAGATGTCGTAGCCGAGATTGTTCGTGCCGAAGATATGTTCGCGCGAACAGGGTAAGAACTTGTCAAAGCTCTCACGCGAAGAGTACGGCGCAATCTTTTCTCCAAACAAAGCGAACACCGCAAACGTAAGCAAAATCGCAATGCCCAGCGAAAATACGATTACGGACAAACCTCGCCTTGCCTTGTAGTTTCGTGCACTCAATGTTTTCATGCCGCCCTCCTCTGCCGAGGATCGAAAAATGCGACTATTACGTCGGCTATAAAATTGGACACGATTACGCTCACTGCGATCGCTAGCAACGCTCCTTGGAGCATGGGAAAATCTTTGTCGCTTATCGCACGATTGACCAGCATGCCCACTCCGTCTATCGAAAAAACTTTTTCGATGATTATAGAGCCTGCAATCATATGCCCGAAACTCGTGCCGAGCATGGATATGAACGTAGCGGAAATATTCGGAAAAGTATGCACACATTCGAGCCTTGCGTCGCTCAAACCCTTTGCGCGCGCATAAGACATATATTGTTCGTCATAAATTGTTGCCGATTGATTGCGCACAAGCAAGTACTTTTTTGGCGTAGATACAAGCGTCAGCGTCAGAATGGGCAAAACCAAATGCAACAGCCTATCCGGAAACGAGTTCTGCGCAAACGGTGAATTAAGCCCCCCCGAAGGGAGAATCTTCCACTCGAAAGCAAACAGTATGAGAAGCAAAATCGCAAGCAGAAACGTAGGCACGGCATCGACCAACATCATACCGCTCGTTATGCCGACGTCCGTCAATCGCGATTTGTTGTTCCCGGCAACAAGCCCCAGCCAACACGCCAAAAGTGCAGACAACAACCATGCGGGCAGCGTAACTTGCAATGTGCGCGGAATTTTTTCAAGTATAACTCCTGCGACGTCTTTGCCTTGATGGTAAGAATATCCCCACTCGCCATTGAACAAATCCGCAACGTAGTTGGCAAATTGTTTGCCGAGAGGAAGATCAAGCCCCATCTCGTGATAAAGTGCGTCGTACTCCTCTTGTGTTATCGTTTTGTCGTCTGCACCAACAAGATTTGCAAGCGGATCGCCGGGCATAAGGCGCGGTAAAAAGAAGTTGACGACAAAAATCCCCACCAACGCAACTATTGAAAATATCAAACTTTTGCTTATTCTTTTTGCCATATACGCCTTGTTTAAGCTTTCTCTTTTTTGTTCAAAACAATGTTTTTTGTTATCGATTTTGCGTTGTAAAATCCGTTTTTTGCAAATTCTGCCGCATCTCACGCATTCTTTTTCAGCGTTTCAAACGTAACGACGTTCAAGATGCCACTTGTCGCGTCAAGCCTGAATCCGTCGAGTTTGCTGCTTGTGCCGTAAGTTACGCCTGCGTAAAAGAAAGGCACGCACAGCACGTTTTCTACCATATAGTCCTGATAGTCGCCCACTGCTTTTTCAAGCTCTTCGTCGGAAGTCGCCTTCTTGATTGCCTCCAAAATTTTGCCGTATGCAGTAAAGTTGCCATCTGCGTCTTCGGTGAGCATTTGCCCGTGCGCAACGGGATTCGGGTTCATCGGGCACATATTCGTACTTGTAGCAAGCGTATATCTCGTGCCGTAACCTGCCTCGAAATCATAACCCTTTGCCGTTATTTTGGCAAAACTTGCCATATGATTGCCGCCCTGATAGTACTGCTGCCAGTCGCTTCCTTTTGCAACAAGAACGACTTCAACCATTCCGCTTTCTTCGATTTGCGTTTTGAGAAGGTCGACATATTGCGTATCATTGGTGCCCGAATGTACCAGAATTTCAAAACGGAATTTGTTTTGCTCGGAATATCCCTCGCCTGCAAGCAATTCTTTTGCCTTTTGCAAATCACGCGACCAAGCGGGAGTTTCCTTGTACCCTACGATGCCCTCTCCCACAAAGCCTTCTCTTGACGGTGCCGCACCGCTCGGTGCAAACGTTTGGCGGATTTTGCCGTAATCTATTGAAAGAGCAATCGCGCGTTTGACGTTGACGTTTGTCATCTTTTGGTTGTTGAAAAACATCACCTTGTCGATTTGCTTGGTTGCTTGCGAAACGAGTTGTACGCCACTTGATCCGTCGAGTGCGGACATTGCATCGGCAGAAAGGCCTTTTGAATAGTCGAAAATCATATCGACTTCTCCGTTTTTCAGCGCAAGCGTAAGCACTTCTTGCGAGCCGTATTGTTTGAACACGACCTTGTCGAACTTCACGTCGTCTGCTTTGGGATATCCGTCAAACTTTTCAAATTCGATTGTGCCTGCCGCCTTATCGATAGCAACAAACCTGAACGGACCCGCACCGACAACCGATTCCGCATCCGTGAGTGTGTCTTTCGTTTTGCCGTCGAAAATGTGCTTGGGGACAATTGTTTCGCTTGCGACTTTTGAAAGGAACGTATCTGCAATATCGACGGTGAAAATCAATGAATTGCCGTCTTGCGATACGCTTTGATAGTCCTCGCCTTCTTTAAGCGATTTTAGTGTGTATTTGACGTCCTCGATTGAAACGAGGGTTCCGTCATGCCATTTGTATCCTTCCTTTTGGGTGAGGGTTACGGTTTTTCCGTCCTCGGAAACTTTGTAGTCGCAGTCAACCCCGACAAATTTGCCGTCTATTTTGCTCACTGCCGAAATCTGGGATACGACCGACGCAATTTTGTCGAAGTTGTAGCCCGGAGCGCCGCCCGCCGCATCAAGACGATTGAGCGAATCGACAACCGTCGTCGTACCTACCATAAGCACGCTTTCTTTCGTGTTGTTTTTCGGATTGCATGCAACAAACGCAATGCTCGTCGTCGCAATAATAAAAACCAACATCATCGCAACGATAATTTTACTTTTGTTCATGGTTTCCTCCTTTATGGTTTGTTATAGTTTTTCTTCCGTTTCATTTCGATAGCCCGCTACTTTTGAGAGTGTGCCGTCTTTAATTTCAAACGCCTCATCGCAAAAATCGTCGACAAGACGCATGTCATGCGAGATAAAAAGCAGCGAAATATTCTTTTCTTTGACCAGTTTATCCAAAAGCTCGACAATGCTTTTTTGCGTCGTGGGATCGAGCATAGACGTTGACTCGTCACAAACGAGAATTTTCGGATTTAACGCAAGCGCGCGCGCAATCACGGCTCTTTGTGCCTGTCCTCCGCTCAGATGCACGGGCAATCTTTTGGCAAGCGTTCTTTCAAGCCCCACCTCGTCGAAAAGTCTCATTGCTTTTTCTTTTGCGTCTTTTTCGAATTTTGCTCTCTTTGAAAACACGAGAGCTTCCCGTATCGCACTGCCTATTCGTTGGGACGGATCGAGAGCAAGGAGCGGTTTTTGCGGTATAAGCTGAATTGCCATGCCAACCTTTTTATCATACCTGTTTTTTTCACTCCAAAGCGATTGTCCATCAATCAGGACACGTCCTTCGCTCGGCACTACAAGACCGCATACTATATTGGCAAGCGTGCTTTTCCCCTCTCCGCTTTTTCCGACAATTCCGACTTTTTTGCCGTTTTCGACAGTTAAAGACACGTTTTTGAGAGGATAAACATTCGATTGCGTTTTCCCCTTGCCGACGGAAAACGTTTTGGATACGTTTACGATTTCAAGCATAACTCACCTCGCATGCGGATATCAGACTCTTTGCATACTCGCTTTTCGGATTAGAAAACACGTCTTCGGTTTTGCCGTACTCCTGCACTTTCCCCTCTTTCAACACCAAAACGTAATCACACTTTTTTGCAACGGACATATCGTGCGTAACGATTATAAGTGCCGTATTTTGAAAATCGCTGTTTATACAATTCCAAAACGTTTCGCTTGTTTCTTGGTCTATGCCTCTTGTGGCCTCGTCGGCAACGATAAGCCGTGCAGTTGCGCACATAGTGATTGCAAGCACCACTCTTTGCGCCTCGCCGCCACTGATTTCAAACGGATACTTTTCAAGGATAACCTCGCCGTTTTTCAATCCCGCACGAGCCAAATTGTAAACGGAATACGCTCTCTTTTGCTCGCGAGTGAGTTTCAGTCCGGATCGAGAAAAAGCCTCGTAGATTTGCGTTTTTATTTTCAACGACGGGTTGAGCGACTCCGCTCCGCCTTGCGGAACAAACACGATTTGTCTGCCCAAAAACGCTTTCCCTCGCTTGCGACTTTTGAGAAAATCCTCTCCCTCGAACAATATTTGCCCGGTTGCAAAACAGTTGTCCGCAAGCGACGAGGTGAGAGCGTTTACTATCATGGATTTTCCGCTTCCCGACTCGCCGACTATCGCAAGCCGCTCCCCGCTTTTGAGGCAAAACGAAACGTCGCCCACAATCTTTTCGGTGGAGCGCAAAAAGCATGCGTACACGCTCAAATCGATTACTTCGATCACGTTTTCGTCCATGCTTAGATTATACCATTCGAATGACGTCTAATCAAGCTAAAACGCACTCGTTTGTACGGTTAAAATTATAAAAATAAAACAAATTAGAACATATTGTTTTGTTAATGGCAAAAATTCATACATTATGTATTGACGCGCGAACATAGTGTTTGATATAATGAAAAAAAGTAAATCATAACAGAGGGTTTTATGCACAAAAAAATCAATGCCACAACCGAAAAAATTTACAATGCGTTTGCCGAAGTTTTGCTTGAAAAAGCGTACGCGGACGTGCGAATTCAAGACGTTTTGGACAAAAGCGGTGTAGCAAGAAGCACGTTTTACGCACATTACAAAACGAAAGAGGAATTGCTCAAATCCATATGTTCGACCATATTCGGACACGTCTTTTCCCACTCGCTTGCAGAGGAAAAAAGCCACGATTTTTCAAAATCCTCCATATTCGACTACAAGCACTTTATCACGCACATTTTTTATCACTTGCACGACGAAAAAACGCTTGTTCACGCCATTTTGCTTTCGCAAAGCAAGGACACTTTCCTCAACTATTTGAGGGGCGAACTCGCCGAATTTGCAACCGCCTGCGTCGAAAACAATTTCGTAACGGGCAAAAACCTACCCAAGTCCTTGAAAGTCAATTCGATAATCGAAAATTTCGTTTTGCTTGTGGAATACTGGGACGAAACGTCCTTTGCCGATACCCCCGAACGCCTGACCGAATACTTTTTGATTATGAACGAATAACCGAAAAACGCACAAAACGCACAAACGGAGTGACATATCGTCACTCCGTTTGTAAGTTTAGTGTTTTATTCTTCCTCTACAAGAGCGGGGCAGCGTGTACTCTAAATTAGATGTGCCCCCTCTTTCCC
>FR895503.1 GCA_000434435.1 Firmicutes bacterium CAG:475 | reverse complement strand
CCTGCTGACCTCACGGCATCGGGCAAGGTGTTTGAAGGCTGGTTTGACGGCACGACGGCATTTGACAAAGACGCAACAATCACGGCAGACAAAACGTTTGCGGCAAAATGGGTTGGTCTCTTCAACGTAACTTTCAAAAACGGTGAAGAAACAATCAAAGTTGCACAAGTGAAGGACGGCGCAGTTATTGCGGCAGCAGACATCCCCGAAGATCTCACCGACGACAACTATGCATTTATTGGCTGGTTTGTTGGTGAAACCGCATACGACAGCAGCGCAGCAGTGACCTCCGACATCGTTGTCAGCGCAAAGTTCAGCACGATTTACAAGTCTTATTTCGGAACTTGGCACGGCGCAACGGACGATTGGGATGCTATCTCATACACCGTTGTTGTTGATGCTACGTCCATAACTGTCACTATCGGTGATGCAGACGCACAAGCAGCAACAGACATTGACGTTGAAACCACAGACGGCACCGTTATGTTCAAACTCGGTGACACCGAATATATGCTTTACGCAAACTATGACGGCAATCTCTGCATCTATGAGTCTTCGGAAATTAAGCTTTCCGCAGAGCTTGAGGGCAGAGTGCATGTCAGTTCTACCGACATCGTTGGCACGTACACAACGGAAGGTGGTCATACAATCGTGATAAACAAGACGTTTGCAAAAGTTGACGACGTTCTCGGAGTGGGCTTCTACTATTCCGAATCCAGCGGTTATAGCTGGTCAATCGGAAGCAACTACAGCTCACTTACGTTTGACAGCGCAACGTCTTCTTGGATTTACAAAGAGAACTACAGCTCTGACGACGACAATGTTATCGTCCCCGAACTCGTTGCAATCGACATTCCTGCGGAATTTATCGGCAACTGGTACGGCACGTTTGAAAGCTTTGGCTCAACTTCATACTTCCTTGTCAAAGTAACCGCAGACGGCGTGTTTGCTTACACTCCGGGCAGTGGTTTTGCAAAAGTCGGTGTCGCAACCGAATATAAAGACGGAAAGCTCACAGTCGTAGGCCTTGACGAAACAATCACGGCATCCATTGCCGACGGCAAACTCGCCTACAAGAGTGATGCGGCATACGGTGCAGATTGTCAACTTGAAAAAGGCACGGTTGTCGTGTTCGAAAACAACTACTCCGTGTTCTACATCGCAAAACTCGGCGCAGACAACAAGATCGATCAAAGCACTTTCGCTCTTGAAGATCCCCAAATGGAAGCAGGCTACACCTTCAAAGGTTGGCTCAGCGATCTCGATTACGTGACCGAATTTGACGAATCCGCAACATTCGCAGACAGCGCAGTGTTTGTCGGCTCGTCCGAAAAGACCGGCTATGTTGTGACTTTCAAGAAAACTTCTTCCGACAGCGATCCCGTTATCGCAGTTGTGGAAAAGACCAACGGCAAACTTGCAGCTGATCAAATTCCCGCAGCATTGACTTATGAAGACGGCTCTGTGTTCACCGGTTGGTACACCTCCGCAGGCGTCAAAGCAGTGGCAGATCTCACAATCTCCGATGACACCACCTTCATTGCAAAATCTGTCAAAGAATCCGACTATGAAGGATATTGGATCAACACCACAAAAGGTAAAGAAGCTCTTGCAATCATTGCAGACGGTACTATCACGTTTGGCAAGGATGTAAACGGTCTCTCTTATACACTTAACACAACCACAGGTGCACTTGAGTTTTCAAAAACGATTGATCATACAAAGCACTCGTTCTCAATTGTTAAGACAAGCAGTGGTATCACGATAACCGAAAGTTATTATGATAGAAGCGCCGAAGAGGATTGCACTGACACGTATGAACTTGTTGCGGTAAAAGCAACGTCTAATACGAAGAAACTTGCAGGTACGTATCAAGAAGCAAAGAACAATATTATTGTTATTCTTGAAAATGGTATTGTCACCAAGTATGACGGAAGCGACACGGTTTACGGCATCATTTCCGGATCTACTTCGATTACAATCTCATACAAATCATCCTCGGCAAGCTCTGTTACAACCGTAACCGGCAAATATGATGCAAAGAGCCTTATCATCAACGGAAAGATTTACGTTAAGAACCCATCTGCTTTTGCAAGTTACTACAACAGCAACAACGGTACGTTCTATGTGTACACAAGAGAAGGCAAAGCAACTCTTTACACTTACAAAGGTACGTCTTATGCAACAATCGATGGCGAACTTGCAATTGGCAACGTCGTCACGGTGTCCTACACTGATGCGGACGAAAAAGCACAAAGTTTTGTTGCAAAGATCACCGGAAAAACGGCATATGACGTTGCAGGCGCAGAGCGTGGCACTTTCACAGCAGAGGGCAAAGACAGCATCGTGTTTGACGGTTTTGGCTCTGCAACCATTGGCGAAAAGCAATATTCTTATATCATCAACAAGAATAACGTCGTTGTTCTCAAGAGCGACAGCGAAACAATCGGCGTGACGCTTGACAGCGAAGCAAAAACATATGCGGTTGCAACAAGTGACGGATTTGCACGTTCTTATGCAGATGCAAACAGCGAATACTATACTGTAGAATTTGACGGCTTCGGTGGCGTGAATGTAATTTATAAGTCAAAAAATAGCACAACCGTATATGCAGGCACTTATACGCTTGGCACCGGCACTGTTACCGTCAAAGATGCAAACTATTCTTACGATAAAGAATACACTGTTGAAGAGAGTGGTAGCGTGCTTGCAAGTGTCGATGGAAAGGTTGTGCTTGCGGTTGCAGGATATACCGTCGATAGCAAAATCAGTACATTTGATGGTTACTATGTGAATGGCGATAATACGATTGAAATCGTCGTTGCAGAAGATAAGACGTTCAAAGTTTACTTCAACGGAAAGGCTGTGACTGCAAATGCAAATTGGAACGGTACTATTTTGACTCTAAAAAATATGTCTGATTATGATGCTGCAAAAACAGGCTGGTCTTCAGATTTTACAATTGTAAAAGATGGTGAAAATATTAAAATGAGCCATGATTGCAAGCAAAGTTATGATAGTTCATATGAAGAGTTTGAAACGATCGCAAAATCTGAAACGTTCACAAAAACAACAAAACCCTCTGGGGGTGAAGATCTTGACGCATTCGCAGGTACTTGGGCATATTCAAATGGTACGTTCGTGTTCGACGGCAAAGGCAGTGTTACTGTAACCGGTACAAATGCAGGTACATATACATACACCGTTGATGTTGCAGGAACAACGGCAACCTATTACAACACCGCATACTCTGAAACTATCACTTGCAAACTTAGTTCTGATGGTTCTTCTATGACCGTTAACGACCAATATGGTGATTGGTTGAGAGATGTCAAATTCACCAAACAAGCATAATCAATGCTAAATTAAGTCCTTTGGACTTTGCAAAAGCCTCGGCAATTACGCCGAGGCTTTTTGTGTGGAAGCGGCAAATTCGAATTTTCAAGGTGCTACGCCACGCAAAACGCAAATTGTGCGTTTTTGCGTGTGAAAATAGGGCGGAAACGCAATATATTCGGTTGACTTGCGCCTCTTTTGTGATATAATAGTAAAAATTTTTATATTTTTGCGGAGCGCGTTGCGCGAGAGCAAACAAACGGAGGTTATATGGCAACTTATTTCAATCAACCGTCGAGAACTTTCAACGAGTACTTGCTCATCCCCGGATATACGGACGAGAATTGCATCCCGGCAAACGTGAGCCTGAAAACTCCGCTCGTCAAATTCCGCAAGGGAGAGCAACCTGCGCTTTCACTCAACATCCCGATGACTTCTGCCATCATGCAATCGGTGAGCAACGACACGCTCGCAATCGCACTGGCAAGAGAAGGCGGGATTTCTTTTATATTCGGCTCTCAATCCATCGAGAGCGAGGCGGAGATGGTGCGCAAAGTCAAAAACTACAAGGCAGGTTTCGTCGTGTCCGACAGCAACCTCACGCCCGACGACACGCTTGCCGACGTGCTTGCGCTTGTTGCAAGCAAGGGACACAACACAATCCCCATCACAGATGACGGAACTTCAAACGGCAAACTGCTGGGCATGGTCACAAGCCGCGATTACCGCGTCAGCCGTATGAGCCCCGATCTCAAAGTCAAAGAGTTTATGACTCCGCTTGAAAAGCTCGTCACCGCGCCCCAAAACACAACGCTTATCGAGGCAAACGACATCATCTGGGATCACAAACTCAATTCGATTCCCATTCTCGACGACGAGGGCAGATTGTTGTATATGGTGTTCCGCAAAGACTACGATCAGCACAAGAAAAACCCCGACGAATTGCTGGATTCAAGCAAAAGATACATGGTGGGCGCAGGTATAAACACGCTCGATTATGAAAAACGCGTCCCCGCTCTCATCGAAGCAGGTGCGGACGTGCTGTGCATCGACTCGTCCGAGGGTTATACCGTTTGGCAAAAACGCACGCTCGACTATATCCGCAAAAACTACGGCGACAAGGTCAAAGTGGGCGCAGGCAACGTCGTTGACAAGGACGGTTTCAACTTCCTTGCAGATTGTGGCGCGGATTTCATCAAGGTCGGTATCGGCGGCGGTTCGATATGCATCACGCGCGAGCAAAAGGGCATCGGCAGAGGTCAGGCAACCGCTCTCATCGAGGTTGCAGAGGCTCGTGACGAGTACTTCAAAAAAACAGGAATTTATATCCCGATATGTTCGGACGGCGGTATCGTGCAAGACTACCATATGACGCTTGCTCTCGCTATGGGCGCGGACTTCCTTATGCTGGGCAGATACTTCGCGCGCTTCGACGAAAGCCCGACCAACAAACTCGTCATCAACGGCAACTACGTCAAAGAGTACTGGGGAGAGGGCAGCAACCGTGCGAGAAACTGGCAACGCTACGACCTCGGCGGAAAGAGCGGACTCGGTTTCGAAGAGGGCGTGGACAGCTACGTGCCGTATGCGGGCAGCCTCAAAGACAACGTGCGTAAGAGTTTGTACAAGGTCAAATCCACCATGTGCAACTGCGGCGCAACCACCATCGAGGCTTTGCACAAGAACGCCAAAATGACGCTTGTGTCCGCAATAAGCATCAAAGAGGGCGGCGCGCACGACGTGATTCAGAAAAACACGTCTTTTGTGAACAACTGATGTCGGTCGTTAAAGAGAGGCTTGAAAAGAGACGCGATACATGGTATAATATATCCGCAAAACAGTGTTTGGCTTATCAAAATATAACAATAAAGGTGATGTTTGTATGAAAAAACCTATTGTTGCGATTATGTACGACTTCGACAAAACGCTCATTACGCGCGATATGCAGGAGTACACTTTTATTCCCAGTTTGGGTATGCAACCCGACGATTTTTGGGACGGTACGCAAAAACTCGCCGTCGAACAACAAATGGACAGCGTGCTTGCGTATATGTACGCCATGATGGTCAGAGCCGAGGAAAACGGCAAGCCGCTCAAACGCAAAGACCTTGTCGAGTGCGGTAAGCACGTGGAATACTTGCCCGGCGTCGAAAACTGGTTCGAGCGCATAAACCGCTACGGCGAAGAGGCAGGCGTCAAAGTTGAACACTACGTTCTCTCGTCAGGGCTTAAAGAAATCATCGACGGCACAAGCATCGCAAAACACTTCAAAAAGGTGTTTGCAAGCGAGTTTTTGTACGGTGAGGACGGCAACGCCATGTGGGCAAAAATGGCGGTCAACTACACCAATAAAACGCAGTTTGTCTACCGCATAAACAAGGGCGTTTTGGATATCAGCAACAACACCGACGTCAACGCTTCCACCCCCGAAAACGAGAGAAGAGTGTTTTTCAACAACATGATTTACCTCGGCGACGGACTCACCGACGTGCCGTGTATGAAGCTCGTCAAGCTTTCGGGCGGACACTCCATCGCGCTCTATCAGGACGGACAAAAAGAGAAGGTTCAACCCCTCCTCAAACACGAGAGAGTGGACTGGATTTTCAAAGCCGACTACCGAGAGGGCAAACCGCTTGACGAAGTAGTCAAAAATCTCATCTACAAGCTCGGCGTGGACAACAAGCTCATCGGATTGAGCATCGAACAAAAAAACGAAATCGAAGATTAAAAAATTGTCGAGTTATGTCGATTTAACCTTAGATTTTTATGCAAAAAAACGATGTTTTCGCATATTTTAAAAACAATCCACAAAAACGGCAACGCATCAGCCTTGCCGTTTTTATATATTGACAAAAGCATACAAACGAAGCATAATATGATTGTCGATTGATAAATCGAAATAAATAATTGGGGGAGATTCGACTATCTCTCGAACTTTTCGAGATTGTCAGAAAATCACATGGAAGAAATCAAAAGATGTCAAAATTGCGGCAAACCCGTCATCGACAAGTTTGCATTTTGCCCCTTTTGCGGCGAAAAACTTGAAAAACGATGCAAAAATTGCGGTGAACCGCTTGTCGAAGGCGCATTGTTTTGCGCAAAGTGCGGAACGAGAATAGAAGAACCGCTCGTAGAAGTCCAAGATAATGCAATTTCAAGTAAAGCCGAAGAATTGCCCGTTGTTCCTTGCAAAGAAGCTAAAAAGAACGTAAAAAAGAAAAAACATTCTCTCAACGTTGTTTTGACGCTTGTAAAAAGAGCAACCGTTGCTTTTGTGTGCGTACTTTTGTTTGCGCTCTCGTTCGTCGGCGTGCTCAATATCAACGTCGGTAGTGCGGCGAGCGGTATTTTGGGTTCGGTTGACGACGATCTCATCGAAGGCGACGTCAGCATTTACGCCGTCGATTGCATAGGGCTTGCGTTTGCAACCGCAAGACACTACGACGAGGATAAGGACATCGCAAAAATCGAAAAATTGCAGGACGAGCTTAACGACATACAAGAAGACTTGGTGCAATCGGTGGAAGACGACGTGAGAGGCACGAGAATCGTTTTGTCCAAGAAATCCGAAAATCTATTGCGCAGATTTGCGGTCAAGACTCTCGAATATCAGCTTTCGATAGACAACGAAAAGTCAACGGGCGGCTTACGCGCGGAAATCATCCTTGCCGGCATTTTGTTTTTGGCAAATATATTGTTTACGTTTGCTATGTCAATAGCCGCTCTCGTTGCGTTTGCGACCTATCTGAAAGGCTTTTTGGCAGGGCAGGAGGACGACAAATATTCAAAACTCGATTTCTTCGTGCCCTTCCTTTTGATTTTGCCGATTTGCGCAATTATGCCGATTGCGTCCGTAACGGCGGTTATGAAGGTTGCGGGAGCTATGATTGCTGCTTTGTTCTTTGCAAGCCTCGCAATCGTCGTATGTTTGGCGCAAAGGCTGGTTGCAGACGCAAAAGTCGCAAAGACCGCAAAGATTATCGCACCGAGAATCGCAACTCTCGCCCTTGCGCTGGTTGTCGTGGGGTGCTGCTTCGCACCTTGCTTCAAAGCCGTGTTCGAAGTGCAGTTTTCGGGGAAGAGTGCGCCTGCAAGGTGTGAAACCACTCTCGACGCAAGCGTAATGGCGAATTTGATAACGACAAAAGAACAACAAAAAGGCGTATGGTACATCCGTCAATACGAAAGATACGTCGAGGACGCAAAATCGATTTGCGAAATCTTGCCGAATTATACTTCCAAAAACTTTATGGCGTCAGACGGGCTTATGGCAAAAACTTTTGCGGAGGCTTTGATGTTTGACGGCGTACTTGCACAAATCAGCTACGAGGGCGCGGCTGCGCTTTCGCTTGGTTTCTTCTTGCTCATCGCGGTGATGTTGCTCGTGGGCGTATACCTCGGAGGAACTATCGTGGGCGGTAAGAGCGCAAAGTGGGCAAATTTCGGCCTTGCAATTGCAATCGTATTGTTGCTTATGTGTTCGCTTGCGCTGTCGATTGTGACGATGAAGGTTGCAAACAAAACGATGGACGACATCGGAAACGGCGTTTTCGAAGTTCAACTAGGCGGCGGAATCATTGCGGCTATCGTCTTTGCGGCGGCAATGTTCGTTTTCAACGCTATTCCCGACAAGGTGTGGTCGAAAAAGAAAGAAGAAATACAATTGCAAAACGAATAAAAAACAAAACGCGGCGGAGTTTACACTCCGTTGCAGTGAAATGTCAAAATAATTTGACAGCAAAAAAATCGGGTGATATAATCAAGGCGAAAAGTTTATAAAGACTGTGAAGGAAAGAGTAACTCTTCATTGCCGCACCGAGAGAGAGAAACGTTTGCTGGGAGTTTCTTTGCGGAGGTTGAGCGAAGACCATTCCGGAGTCGCGCGCCGAAATCGCAGTAAGCGTCGCCGCACACCTTGCGTAAAAGGATAAAAGAGTAAAAATCAAGGTGGAACCGAGCATTTAATGCGCCCTTGGGAAAAACGTACGAATACGTTTTTTTCGAGGGTTTTTTGTTTGAAAAACCACCGATAAAATATGAAAATTTATCATAAAAGGAGCGTTTTATGAAAGTTATCTATAACAACGGCACGGTCGGAGAAATCACGGACAAGCAAGAAGAATTGCACGTGATTCGTCACACCGCCGCACACATCATGGCGCAGGCAATCAAGCGTCTTTTCCCCGAAGCAGACTTTGCCTACGGCCCCGCAAACGAAAAAGGTTTTTACTACGACGTAGACCTCGGCGAAACCAAACTCACCGACGATGACCTTGCCCGCATCGAGGCGGAGATGAAGAAAATCGTCAAAGAGAATTTGCCAATCAAAGCGTTTTCTCTTCCGCGCGAAGAGGCTATTGCGCTGATGAAGGAAAGAGGAGAAAAATATAAAGTCGAACATATCGGCGACCTTGACGAGAACGCAGTCATCACCTTCTATCAGCAAGGTGAATACATCGACATGTGCGTAGGCCCTCACCTCACATACACGAAGGCTCTTAAAGCGTTCAAGATTATGGGGCAGTCGGGCGCATACTGGAAGAACGACAAAAACAACAAGATGCTCACAAGAGTCAAGGGCACTGCGTTTGCAACTCAACAGGAACTCGACGATTATCTCAAATTGCTCGAAGAGGCGGAAAAGCGCGACCATCGCCGCATAGGCAAGGAAATGAAGTTGTTTATGCTTTGCGACGAAGCTCCCGGCTTCCCGTTCTTTTTGCCAAACGGTATGGCAATCAAAAATTCGCTCATCGATTATTGGCGTGAAATTCACACTCGCGACCACTATGTCGAGGTGTCTACGCCTATGATTATGAATCGTCATCTTTGGGAAACCAGCGGACACTGGGATCACTACAAGGACAATATGTATTCCACAATCATCGATGATGAAATCTATTGCGTAAAACCCATGAACTGCCCGGGCGGAGTTATGGTGTACAAGAGCGAGCCGCACAGCTATCGCGATTTGCCGCTTCGTGTGGGTGAACTCGGACTTGTGCATCGTCACGAACTTAAAGGCGCGCTTCACGGCTTGTTCAGAGTGAGATGCTTCACGCAAGACGACGCTCATATCTTTATGAGAAGAGAGCAAATCACTGACGAAATCGTGGGCGTTGTGCACCTCATCAACGAAGTGTACAGCAAGTTCGGCTTTAAGTATTTTGTGGAGCTTTCCACTCGTCCCGAAAACAGTATGGGCAGCGACGAGGACTGGGAGGCGGCAACCAACGGACTTATCACCGCTCTTGAAAAAATAGGTCTTCCGTACATCGTCAACGAAGGCGACGGTGCGTTCTACGGCCCGAAGATAGACTTCCACCTCGAAGACACTCTCGGAAGAACGTGGCAATGCGGCACAATACAACTCGACTTCCAAATGCCGCTCAATTTCGGTTTGGAATACGTTGACGAAAACGGCGAAAGACAAAGACCTATCATGGTTCACCGCGTCGTTTACGGCTCGATAGAAAGATTTATCGGTATTCTCACCGAGCACTTCGCCGGCAAATTCCCGACCTGGCTTGCGCCTGTTCAAGTCAAAGTCTTGCCCGTGTCCGAAAAGCACGACGAGTACGCAAGAAAGGTGTACGAAGCGTTGCGTGCGGCAAAGATTCGCACCGAATACGACGACCGCAACGAGAAAATCGGCTACAAGATAAGAGAGGCACAGGTTGTGGACAGAGTGCCGTATATGCTCGTCATAGGTCAACAAGAGTCGGACAACGGCACTGTTGCGGTGCGTTTTAGAGATACCGCCGAAACGAAGAGTATGCCGCTTGACGAGTTCGTTGCGACGGTGAGCGAGGAAATCCGCACGAGAAAATAATCGCGCAAGGATTGCGATTTTGACGGACAAAATCCGCATGAAGCGAAAATCAAACTAAAATACAACGAAAAAACCACGGATTGTCCGCGGTTTTTTCAAATTTTGTGTTGTTATGCGCTCATCCGTATGGTAATATGGTTCTTGTAATATTCTTTTTTGAGGTGTAATCGTGAAAAAAGAAAAAACCAAGAACGTTACGCTAGATCCTATTGCCGAGGCGGACAGAGTCCCTTTCAAAGAGAAACTGGCATACGGCATAGGCGGTCTTATGGACGGCGGCGGCGTGAGTATGATGTCTTGTGTTATGCTTGCGTACATGACAAAAAACGGCATCGCAATGACACTTGCGTCCACAATCATGATGATTGCAAAGTTCTGGGACGCAATCACCGACCCGTTTATGGGCTTCATTTCCGACAACACGCGCGGAAAATGGGGAAGAAGAAAACCCTATATGTTCTGGGGCGGTATATCGCTTTTGTTGTGTATATTCCTTGTGTTTTTGCCCGTGAGAGAGTGGGGAATGAGCGTGGGCGGATTTACGGCGTACATCATTTTGATGTATCTGTTGTGGAACACCTGCTCGACGGTCACGCAAGTGCCGTATTGCTCGATGGCAAGCGACATAACCCCGTCTTTTAGGGAGCGCAACAACGCAAACACCGTCAAACTTGTCTTTACCGCAATCGCGTCGGGACTCGGCTACGTTTTGCCTCTCGTGTTTATCGAGGCTCTCACCAACCCCGACGGAACGGGATTCCTGTTTGTGCCGCAACTTTCTTCGACGCAATTCTGGCTGTGCATGAGTTTGGTGTTCGGCACTTTGTTCGGCGGCGGTCTTGTCATTTGCGGTATATTTGTTAAAGAGCGCATCAAACCCAAAACCCCGAAAAAGCATTTCAATCTCAAACAATTTGCAAACAGCTACGCCGTGCCCTACAAAAACCGCTCTTATCGTTGGCACATCGTTATGTACGTGACGGCGTTCATCTGCATGGATATTATTTCCGCGCTTGCAGTGTATTACGCAACTGACGTTTGGCACGGATACGAATTGTTCGGTATGAAGATGTCCTCGCTCTTTATCATCGCACCTATGATGGTGGCGGCCGTGGTTATGTTCCCCCTCGCTCGCGTGATGATGGACAAAAAGAGCAAACAATTCGCTTTCCGTATGGGACTTCCGTTCTACATCGGCGGCGGAATTATGCTTGCTGCGATGGATCCGAGTTGGGCTCCGCCCATCCTCGTGCCTATCGTCGCGCTCATTATGGGCCTCGGCTTCGGCGGCGCACAAATGATGCCGTGGATTATCTTCCCGGACACCGTGGACGTTGCCGAAATGGCAACAGGTCAACGCCCCACCGGAACGTACAGCGGTATGATGACTCTTGCAAGAAAGGTCGGCGGCGGTCTCGGCGTCGGTATGGTCGGTTGGGTTATCGGTGCGCTCGGCTACGTTTCGAACGACTCGAATGATCCTGCCGCATACGTGCAACAATCGGATGCAGTGTTGTTGACGGTGCGACTTACTCTCGGAATATCGGTTGCGGTGTTTATCACAATCGCGCTTATCGCATCGTTCAGATATAAAATTACGAGCGCGAAACTTACCAGAATCCGCTACTTTATCGAAGCGAGAAAATCGGGCAAGGCTCTCACCGACGAGGAAAGCGCGGAGAGAGAAGCTCTTATCGCCGAACTGTATGGCAAGGTAGATCCGGCAGACGTCGTTGATCCGACCGTGGCTGTCGACGATGAGGGCAATCTCATTGAATCCGCACCCGAAACAGACATTGTAGATGGCGTTGAGGACGCTATCGAGGAAATTGCCGTAACCGACGATGAAATCGCGCAAAAAGAGGTTGAAGTTGCCAAAAACGACGATAAAACCACGTATTTGCCAAATGAGGACTGAAATGAACGGACGTTTCGAAAAGCGCGACGGCAGAGAAGTCATCGTAAAACAAAAGGGTAAGCCTTTCAGAATCTTGCAACTTACCGACATTCATATCGGCGGCTCGCTCGGCACGAGAAAAAAGGATAAACTTGCGCTTGCAGCGGTTGAAAAAGTCGTCAAAAACGCAAATGCGGACTTTGTTGCGGTGACGGGGGATATGGTCTATCCGATGCCGTGGCTGTTGCAAGGCTCGTTCAACAACCTTAAATCGTCCAAGATGTTCGCATCTCTTATGGAGAGTTTGGGGGTTGAGTGGACGGTGGTGTTCGGTAATCACGACAGCGAGGTTTGGGCAAAGCTCGACAAGCACGAGCTTGCCGACTTCTACGCCTCTCAACCGCATTGCCACTTCCAAAAGGGCGACCCGAATATATTCGGCGTGGGCAACTATTGCATTCCGCTTTTGAACGAGGACGGCTCGCTTAATACGGCTCTCATGTTCATAGACAGCAACGCTTATCTCACATGGAATTTTTTCAGCGGTTTCGACGTAATTCACGACGACCAAATCGAGTGGTACAAAAAGGAAATCGCCGCACTGTCAAAGGACGGTGAGATTGCAAAATCCCTTGCGTTTTTCCACATTCCGCCAAAAGAGTTCAAAGAGGGCTGGGAAAAGTGTTATCGAGGCTCGGACGAAGCGGTTTATCATTGCGGATTCGTGCAGGAAAAGGACAATTATTTCGGATATCCAAAGACAAAAGAAGGCAAGTTCTTCGGCGAAATGGTCAAGCTCGGCAGCTGTAAAGGCATGTTTATGGGACACGACCACCTCAACACGTTGTCCATGACCTACAAGGGTATTCGCCTCACATACGGAATGAGCATCGACTACAACGCCTACAAAGACATAGACAAACGTTTCACGCAAAGAGGCGGTACGCTTATCGATATATACGACGACGGTACGTTTGAAATCTCGCTTTTGCCATTGACGGAGTGCAAGCCGTAAGGCAATGTGCGTGATATACACGCTTTGCGCAAGTGATATTGCAACTTTGTTGCAATTGTGGGTGGGACACCCACACCCGAACGGACACCAATTCAAGGTGTGCTTATTAACGGAATGTGCTTGTTCGAAGTGCGAGCCGCAAGGCGGCGAGAATATGAGCG
>FR895502.1 GCA_000434435.1 Firmicutes bacterium CAG:475 | reverse complement strand
TCGCCTTGCGACTCCAATTCCGTCTTCGAATAGACAGATCCAATGTATAAGTGCGCTTCGAATAGGTTTAAATCTCCCGCAACTTTCTTGTTCGATACAAATATTAGTTAAAACGCTATTGCTTAATTTGCAATCATTTGTTATAATAATTATAATATTCATATTATGGAGGACAAAGTATGTCTTACGGTATTGACGAAGTCGATATTATCTTCGACGAAATGAACGAGAAAATCGACAAAACAATGCAAAATTATATCACCGAATTGCGCTCCATTCGCGCGGGCAGAGCAAATCCGCACATCCTCGACAAAGTTGTTGTGGACTATTACGGTACGCCTACGCCTATCAACAATATGGCAAACGTTTCCGTCCCCGAAGCTCGTCTTTTGGTTATTTCTCCTTGGGATAAATCCCAACTTAAAGCTATCGAAAGAGCGATTTTGGCGGCAAACATCGGCATCAATCCCAACAACGACGGTCACGTGATTCGTCTTGTTTTCCCCGAACTCACCGAAGAGCGCAGACGCTCAACCGTCAAAGAAGCGAAAACTTTGGTGGAAGAATCCAAAATCGTCATGAGAAACGCACGTCGCGACGCTATCGACGATCTCAAAAAGATCCAAAAAGCGTCCACAATCACCGAGGACGATTTGAAAAACTACACCGAGGACGTCGATAAGATTCTTTCAAAGAATACCGACGAGGTTGACAAACTCTTCAAAGAGAAGGAACAGGAGATCCTTTCCATCTGATGAGTGCAAAACATATCGGATTTATCATGGACGGAAACGGCAGGTGGGCGGTTGCTCACGGCATGTCGCGCGCCGAGGGCTACGCTCACGGGCTTGTGGCTCTTTATAAGGTTGCAAAACGGTGCAGCGAGCGCGGTGTGGAGGCGGTTTCCGTCTATGCTTTGTCAACGGAAAATCTGAATCGTCCCGAAGAGGAACTTCAAGCTATATTCAAAGTCGTCGAAAAGTTCAACTTGACTTACGACGGTGAATACAAAATTTCCTATATGGGAGATTTTAATTCGCTTGACGACAAACTTGCCTCGTCGATAGAACAAATTGAGGAAAAAACGCGCGACAACAAGGGTATGTGGCTGAATATCGCGTTCAATTACGGCGCAAAAGCCGACATTTTGCATGCGGCAAAAGTTGCATACGACCACGGCGAGTTTTTGGAAGATACTTTTGAAAAGCATCTTTCCTCGTCGCATCTTCCGCCTCTCGACCTTATCGTAAGAAGCGGCGGTGAAATGCGCCTGTCTAATTTCATGCTCTATGAGGCCGCATATTCCGAGCTTATGTTTTTGGACAAACTTTGGCCGGATATGGACGAGAGCGACGTTGACAGAATCCTCGAAGATTTTGACAAACGCGTCAGAAAATTCGGAAAATAAAATCATTTTATGATTTTTCGTGCGAAAACTTTGCGCTTTCGCGTTTTCCAAAACCGAAATCGACGCAAATGATTGCGTTTGAGGTGAATATGCTCAAAAGAACTTTAACCGCGCTTGTGCTTTTGGTGTTGGTTGCAGGCTTTATGGTCTGCGGCTATTTCGTCAGCCCGATTTTTGTGGATATGCTTATCCTCATTTTTCTTGCCGGCTCGGTGTACGAGATGTTCAAGTGCTTCAAAGACGCCGGATACAAGATGTTTGTCGCTCCGCCCGTCGTCATGCTTATCGCCGCATATCCGGTGTATTATTGCATGCAACGTTTCGTCGGACATGGCGCGACGAATACCAGCGCAGGCGTGCAAGGATTGCTTATCGTGTTGCTGTTTTGTGCAATGCTTGCGCTCACGATATTTACGTTTAAGCCTGCAAAACATACGCAAAAGGAAGTTGACGACGCAAAGGAGCAGGGTATCGAGCTTGAACTCGACTCTCCGAAGGCTAGCGAACTCAAAGATTTGCTTGCGAACGTGTTTATCCTCGTATATCCCACGCTTTTTCTTATGAGCGCATGGATTGTGAGTTACAAATACAGCGCATTGTTTGCGGTGTTGTTTGCCATTTTCGTGCCTATTCTCGGCAGCGATACGTTTGCTTATTGGTTCGGCTCGATGATCGGCGGCAAGAAACTTTGCCCCAAAATCAGCCCTAAAAAGACGGTTGCCGGCGGTGTCGGCGGACTTGTGGGCGGTATGGTCGTGTCATTGCTGTTCTGGCTGGTGTTCGAGATGTTTGCAGACAAATATCCCGCATTTATTCAAGGTTGCGGCTACACCTCGTTCTTTGCGCACAGCGTGAGCGGATGGGAGTGGAAGAGCGCGCTCGTTTATCTTGTGATAGGCCTTGTTTGCGGCGTGATAAGCGAACTTGGCGACCTTGCGGCATCTCGGATAAAGCGAGCAATCGGCATCAAAGATTACGGCAAAGTTTTCCCCGGACACGGCGGATTTATGGACAGAATCGACAGCGTTATGTACTGCCTTGTGGTGTTGCTTGTCGCATTCTCGTGCATCTACGGTTATTGACATCTTTCATACGGATTTAATAATCGCAACTTATACTGACAATAAAGAGCCTGCAAAAGACTTCAAATCTCTGCCTTGGCGGCGCGCAGGTTTCTAAGGATAAAATGAAAACGATTACAATACTCGGAAGCACCGGCTCTGTTGGCAGACAGGTGCTTGACTCGATTTGCGCGCATCCCGACGCTTTCAAGGTTGTCGGACTTTCCGCTTATACCAACGAATCGCTTTTGCGCGAACAAATCGAAAAATTCAATCCGACGCATTACTATTTTCCGGGCGGCGCGGTGGAAGTGCAGAGTTCGCTTTTTGATTTTTTGGAAGACGACAAAACATCGAAGTGCCTCTCATCGCTCGAAGAGCTTGCGAGCATACCTGCCGACATCGTCGTGTCGGCAGTTTCGGGCATTGCAGGGCTTTGGGCGGCTGTCGCTACGCTCAAAAGAGGCGGCACGCTTGCAATCGCAAACAAGGAAACCATAGTTTGTGCAGGCAGACATCTCAAAGCTCTCGAAAAAAAGTACGGCGGAAAAATCTTGCCCCTCGACACCGAACATTCGGCAATTTTCTCGTGTTTGAGAGGTGAGGACAAAAAATGCGTCAGAAGCCTTGTGCTGACGGCGAGCGGAGGTGCGCTCAGAGACGTCCCGACAAGCCAACTGGCAAAAGTCAAAGCGGAGGACGCATTGAAGCATCCCGTATGGAATATGGGCAAAAAGGTTACAATCGACTCGGCAACGCTTTTCAACAAAGGGCTTGAAGTCATAGAGGCCATGCGTCTTTTCGAGGTCGAAGCAAAAGACGTGAAAGTGGTCATGCATAGGGAAAGTATCGTGCACTCGCTTGTCGAATTTTGCGACGGCGGTATGAAAGGACTTTTTTCCGTGCCCGATATGCGACTTTCAATCGAAACCGCGCTGTATTATCCCGAACACGGCAAAGACAGCGTTGCTCCGCTTGACCTTGCAAAACTCGGCTCGATAACCTTTTCCGCCCCCGATTACGACAGATTTCCTTGTCTTAAAATCGCAATCGACGCGGCAAATGCGGGCGAGGGTGCATGCATAGCGGTGTCGGCAGCGGACGAAGTGCTGGTGGAAGAATTTTTGAAGGGCAAAATCAAATATCCTGAAATCGCAACCGCGCTCCAAAAGGTTTACGGCAAGTTTAAAAAAGTCGGAAACGTCGAACTCGAAGATATTCTCGGCATAGACGAGCAAGCAAGAAAATACACTTATTCTGTGATAGGAGTGAAATAGTGTACTTTATTTCGGCAACCGCAGGCGAAGTCTTTACGTATATCGGCTACGTTATTGTAGCCGTTCTTGCGCTTATGGCAATGATTGTCATACACGAGCTCGGACATTATACTGCAGGAAAACTTTTAGGCTTTAAAATCGACGAATTTGCGATAGGTTTCGGCCCGGCAATCATCAAAAAACGCAATAAAAAGACGGGGGAATTGTTCACCTTGCGTCCTTTTCCCATCGGCGGTTTTTGCGCTTTTCACGGTGAGGACGCAGACGGCGCAATGTTGGACGAGGACGGAAATCAAATCAAAGACGAAAACGGAAATATCGTCAAAGATCCCGACGCTTTCAACAATCAAAAGCCGTGGAAACGCTTGATCGTGCTGTTTTCGGGCGCGTTTATGAACTTTTTGAGCGCGATCGTCATTATTACGATATATTTTACAGCATACGGTCAACTGTTGCCTAACGTTATCGACGTGCATAGTACTGCTGTTTATCAAAACGTGTTTCAAGAGGGCGACGTCATTCTCAATATCAATGGAAAGCAAGTCAATATCATGCTTCAAGAGGATCTGGACAACGCTTTTAAAGATTTGCCCGACAATTCGTACTTTTGGGTGTTGAGAGGCGGAAAGCGTGTAAAAGTCAGCGCAAGCAAGTTTTATTACAATCCGTTCGACGAGGACAATTTTATTTCCGCAGTCAACGGCAAAGAGCTTGAAACTCCTATAAAGGCAAGCGAACTTGATAGCTACGTTGCTGCGAACGGAATTGACGCAACTCAAAAAATTACGCTTGTCGTCGCCAAACGCAATGAAAAAGGCGAACCTGTTTTTCCAAGCAATATGGTTGTTCAAAAAGGCGTTGTAGAAGAGGATCCTGACGGCTTTTACAGTTACGGATTCGGCTTTACAAGAAGCCTTACGCATGCAAAATTGCCGTTTTTCCTTGCTTTCGGCAGAGCGTGGGGATTCAGCTTTTTCATAGTATTCAAGATTCTGGCGTCGCTCGGAGCACTTATTACGGGAAAGGTTGGAATTGAATCCGCAGGCGGTACGATTACGACAATCAAGATTATGGCTAAGGTGTCGTCGCTCGGTTTCGACAGTTTCCTGTACGTGGTTGCGATTATTTCTGCAAACCTTGCGGTGATGAACTTGTTGCCGTTTCCTGCACTTGACGGCAGCAGAATGTTGTTTACGTTGATAGAAATGATTTTCAGAAAACCCGTGCCTCGAAAGATAGAGGGAATTATCCATACGGTCGGACTTGTGTTGCTTATCGTGCTCGCGGTGTTTTTTGATATATTCCACCTTGTGAAAGGCTGACGTACTATAAAAACAGACAAAATAACGGATATGCATATGATTGAAAGAAGAAAAACAAGACAAGTAAGTGTCGGAAACGTGAAAATCGGCGGTGATGCGCCCATAAGCGTGCAATCCATGCTCAACACCAAAACGACGGACGTTGAAGGTTCGATTGCGCAAATAAACGCCTTAAAAGCAGTCGGATGCGATTTGATTCGGCTTGCAGTGCCCGACGAGGATTCTGCGCACGCATTCGGCGAAATCGCAAAAAGATGCGGTTTGCCGCTTATTGCCGACATACATTACAACTATAAACTCGCGCACATGGCACTCGACGCCGGGGCAAAGAAAATCCGCATGAATCCCGGCAATATGCGTGATTTTTCGCAAATCAAACCGCTTGCTCAAAGAATGATAGATATGGGCATACCCGTGCGCGTAGGCGTAAACGGCGGGTCTCTCGATCCGAAGTTTAAAGGTATGGACGAGGCGCGTGCGCTTTGCGAGAGTGCGTTGGAGTGCGCGAACGTCTTTGAAAGCGTCGGAATGAAAGATATCGTCATTGCAATCAAGGCGTCGGATACAATGCTCAACGTCAAGGCAAACAGATTGCTTGCAAGCACGTGCGACTATCCGCTTCATATCGGAGTAACGGAAGCGGGAACGCTTCGCACGGGGCTTGTGAAATCGGCAATAGGAATAGGGGCTTTGCTCGAAGAGGGAATTGGCGACACGATAAGAGTTTCGCTTTCAACAAACGTTTGCGAAGAAGTGCTTGCCGGCAAAAAAATTCTTCAAACTCTCGGACTTCGCAAAAATGCCGTCGAAGTCGTTTCTTGTCCCACTTGCGCGCGCACGGAAATCGACGTTGAAGGGCTTGCAAACAAAGTCGAGATGATGACGGCAGGCATAGACAAACCTATCAAAATTTCCATTCTCGGTTGTCCGCTCAACGGAATAGGAGAGGGCGAAAACAGCGATTTGGGCATTGCAGGCGGGAAGGAGAAGAGTGTTATTTTGCTCCACGGCAAAATTCTTAAAACCGTGCCAAGTGAACGCTTGATGGAAGAATTTGACAAAATACTACAAGAAGTTTTATCAAATTGAGCAAAAATAAGAATACTTTTCGACAAATATTGCGAGGAAAATATGGCTACAAAGTTTTTTGAAGAGTTTACAGTAAGAAGCAAAGGCGAGTTTCCGATGCTCAAACTCAACAGTGCGACTTACTATAAAGACAAGCGAGAGTTGGTTGTCAAGTTTATCATATCCGCATTCGAAGTTCGCTCTTTTGACGAGGAAAGCAAAAAGAGAGTGCAATCAATCATAGAGCAAATGTTTGCGGGCGTGAGCGTAAGCGTACAATATATCCGCACGTACGCCGACAACAACGTCGTTAAAAACAAAGTGCTTGAATTTTTCAATCGTAGCAATCAGATGATTTTCAGACGTATAAACGACGAAACTTTGCAAATCGAAGTCGGCGACAACGATATAGACGTTAAATTCGTTCTCGATACGCCCACGTACAAACTGTTGACCGCAGGGGATTTGCTTTCAAGACTGGAAGAATACTTGGATTGTTCTTTTAATCAAAACATCGACGTTATCGTTGAAGAAAACCCGTATTCAAACGAAAATGACGATGATTCGGACATTCATATCGACACTACGATGCATGCGGACAGCAGCGTCAGGCTCGTGGGCGTTCGCGTCGGTGAAAAAGTTTACGCAAGAGGCAAAATCGACGGTATTTCGCAAATGCCCAACTACATAATCGACGTAAAAGGAGCATGCGACAATATAGTTTTGTGCGGAAAAATCTCTCAAATCGAGAAAAAATCCTACAAAAACAAAAAGTATAAGCCCGACGATTCCAAGAGTGGCCCCGAAACTTTGCCTTTCGTCAAGTTTGTGCTTGACGATACGACGGGAAGAGTAGAGGGCGTGAGCTTTGTCGCTCACGAAGAGGACGCGGACAAAATCGTTGCGCTCAAAGATCAAACGCAGGTTGTTTGTATGGGCAAAGTCACCTGGTCGCAATACTCGGGTGCATGGTCGTTTCAAGTCAACGCAATGTTTGAAGGCGATATAGATTTTGACAGTATCCATCTTACGTCCGTAAAGCCCGTGCCAGACAAATACGTCACGATCAAACCTCAAAAATATGTCGATATGAGCGAAAAAACCTTGTTAGATGCCGAAAAACCCGCAAACGTGATAACCGATTATTTCAAAGGCAAAACCTTTGTTATTTTCGACCTCGAAACGACGGATTTGAAAACGGAGATTGCGGAAATCATCGAGCTTGCCGCACTTAAAGTTGTGGACGGCGTGCCGACGGAAACATTCCAAACGCTTGTAAAGCCGCTTGCGACGATATCCGAAGAAATCACGAACATTACGCATATTTCAAACGCTATGGTTCTTGACGCTCCGAGCATTGAAAACGTGATGCCCGACTTTTTTAAATTTGCGCACGGCTCAATCCTTTGCGGACATAATATCGCAGGATACGATTATCCCATTATCGCAAGAATCAGCGAAAAAATGGGCTATAATTTCGACAACGAGCTTTGCGACACACTTTTGCTTGCAAGAAAATATCTTACGGAACTGCCGAATTGCAAGCTCGAAACGATTTCGAAAGCCTACGGAATTTCCCACGAAAACGCACACCGTGCTATGAGCGACGTGTATGCGACTTTTGGCGCATTGCAAGAAATCTCCAAAAGAATGTAGCTGCAAGCATATTTTTTTAAGAATTTCGAGCCGCAACGGCGGCGAGAC
>FR895501.1 GCA_000434435.1 Firmicutes bacterium CAG:475 | reverse complement strand
ATACAGGAGCGTACATGGACGTACGTGACTGTTTATGGAGCAGGCTCTGACGCCGTTCACTCTATTATATATTTTGTAAAAACGCCTGATTGAGATGAAGAACAAGAAAGAGCCTCTTCCAACGGGTAGGAGCGTACATGGACGTACGTGACTACTCGGAGAAAGAGGCTCTGCCGCAGTTATTCACTCAATCAGGCGTTTTTACCGCCGTAGGCAAGTTTCAAACGCTCAGCCCCCGACAAAATGATTTTGCGGATGCGGATATTCTTGGGTGTAACTTCAAGCATTTCGTCGTCGTTGAGAAACTCGATTGCTTCTTCGAGGCTGAACTTGCGCGGAGTATTGAGGCGGAGTGCTTCGTCGGAACCTGCGGCACGCATGTTGGTGACGTGTTTACGCTTGCAGACGTTGACGCGGATGTCCTCGTTCTTGGGTGACATACCGACGACCATGCCTTCGTAAACGGGGGTTTGAGGGTCGATGAAGAGCACTCCTCTGTCTTGCGCGTTGAAGAGACCGTAGGTTGCCGCTTCGCCCGTTTCGTATGCGACGAGCGATCCTGTAAATCTGCGAGGAATAGGTCCTTTGTACGGAGCATATCCGGCAAAGAGCTGGTTCATAACGCCTTCGCCCTTGGTGTCCGTCAAAAACTCGTTCTTAAACCCGAAAAGTCCGCGCGCAGGCACTTTGAATTCCATGCGAATACGGCTGCCTTGCGGATTCATAGTGACAAGTTCGCCTTTTCTTACGCCCATACGCTCCATAACCGAGCCTACGCAGTCGGAGGGAACGTCGACGAAAAGTTGCTCCATAGGCTCGCACTTTACGCCGTCTATGTCTTTGAAGATGACCTTGGGTGTGCTTACGCCGAACTCGTAGCCTTCTCTACGCATTGTTTCGATAAGAATGGAAAGGTGCATTTCGCCTCTGCCGCACACTTTGAACGTGTCGGGAGTTTCCGTTTGATAAACACGCAACGAAACGTCTTTCAACAGCTCTCTGAACAGTCTGTCACGGAGGTGACGAGATGTGACAAATTTACCCTCCTTGCCGGCAAACGGACTGTCGTTGACACAGAAGTTCATCTCGATTGTAGGCTCGCCGATTTTGACGAACGGCACCGGCTCGATTTTTGCGGGAGAGCAAATCGTGTTGCCGATGGTGATGTTTTCGATGCCGCTGAAACATACGATGTCCCCCACCATTGCGTTTTCGACGGGAACACGCTTCAATCCTTCGATTTGGAAGAGGTTGACGATTTTGCTCTTATATGGTGAAATGCCGCTGTGATAGTCGCACACCACGACTTCTTTTGCCATATCCACTTTGCCTCTTTCGATTCTGCCGATGCCGATTCTGCCGACGTAATCGTTGTAGTCTATTGCGGACACGAGAAGTTGAAGCTCGCCGCTTTCATCGCCTTCGGGAGCGGGGATATAATCCAAAATCGTGTCGAAAAGCGGTTTGAGGTCTTTTCCCGGCACGTGGTAATCGCGCGTTGCAGTGGCCTGCTTGCCGCTGCAATATAAAATGGGGCTTTGAAGTTGCTCGTCGCTTGCGTCGAGGTCGAGCAAAAGTTCCAATACCTCGTCGCCCACTTCATCGAGTCTTGCGTCGGGTTTGTCAATCTTGTTGACGACGATGATGATTTTAAGTCCGAGCGACAACGCTTTTTCGACGACGAAACGCGTTTGCGGCATAGGACCTTCTTGCGCGTCGACTAGAAGCACGACGCCGTTGACCATCTTCAACACACGCTCGACTTCGCCCGAAAAATCTGCGTGTCCCGGGGTGTCGATGATGTTGATTTTGACGCCGTTGTAGTGGATTGACGTGTTCTTTGCAAGGATTGTGATGCCTCTTTCTCTTTCGAGGTCGCCCGAATCCATAACGCAAGTTGCGACTTGTTGATTTTCTCTGAACGTACCCGATTGTTTGAGCATGCCGTCCACAAGCGTCGTTTTGCCGTGGTCGACGTGGGCTATGATTGCGATGTTTCTCAAATCGTTTCTGACCATATTGAGCCTTCTTTTCTTAGGTTTTCGGCGCACTTTTGCGTCGTTTTGTGCGGATTTTTTTGATTACTATATAAAACTGTGATATATTAGCACACTTTTTATACGCTTGGCAAATCGTTGTGGGGATAAAACGGAAAAAATATTACAATATTTTTACATAGATTTGTCGCAATTTGCTTTGACAATGCCCCTCAAAGCGTTGCGAAAGCGCATTTTTGTGGTATAATGTAGCAAATCGGAGCAACACGCATATGAAAAGTTTGACTGAATTGTACAAAATCGGACGCGGACCGTCCAGTTCGCACACCATGGGGCCGGAAAAAGCCGCAAAACTCTTTATGGAACGCAACAAAAGCGCGTATTCCTTCAAAGTCGTTCTTTACGGTTCTTTGGCAAAAACCGGCAAAGGTCACGGCACGGACGTCGTGTTGAAAAAGACGTTTACAAAGCCCGTAGACGTCGTTTTCGACTATGAAAACGAGCACTTGCCCCACCCCAACACCATGGATTTGTTCGCTTTGGATTTGAACGGAAAAATCACGGATTCGTGGAGAGTGTACAGCGTCGGAGGAGGTGCGATCGAGGTTGAGGGAGAAAGTTCCATCGATCCGCCCGAAGTCTATCCGCATCACACTTTCGAGCAAATCAGAGCGTATTGCGACGAGCAAGAAATTACCATTCCCGAATACGTCGTACGCTTCGAGGGCGCACAAATCCGCGAGTATTTGCAAACCATTTGGGAAACCATGAAAAACGCAATCAGACAAGGTTTGAAAGCAAGCGGAGTTTTGCCCGGCGGACTGAACACCGAGCGCAGAGCAAAAACGCTCTATCAACAACGCCATATCGACGAAACGCCGCAAACGAAAGAAAACCGCCTAGTATGCGCCTATGCTTTTGCGGTGAGCGAACAAAACGCTTCGGGTGAGGTTATCGCCACCGCTCCCACGTGCGGAGCGTGCGGAATACTCCCCGCCGTGCTCAAATACGAGCAGGATATACACAAATATTCGGACGACGACATAATAGACGCGCTCTCGACGGCAGGCATAATTGGCAATATCGTCAAAACAAATGCTTCGATAAGCGGCGCGGAATGCGGATGCCAAGCGGAATGCGGAACGGCTTGCTCTATGGCAGCGGCTGCGCTTGCCCAACTTTTCGGCATGGACTTCGACCAAATCGAATACTCTGCCGAAGTTGCGATGGAACATCACCTCGGCTTGACTTGCGACCCCGTTGCGGGACTTGTACAAATCCCCTGCATCGAGCGCAACGCGGTTGCCGCAATGCGTGCCATAAACGCCGTATCACTTGCAAACTTCCTCACCACATCCCGTCAAATCTCTTTCGACGCGGTTGTCGAAACCATGTATCAAACGGGCAAGGACATCAACGTTCGCTATCGCGAAACGTCGGGCGGAGGTCTTGCAAAGAGTTACAACCACTCTCGTTTGCGCCACGCAAAACGCTACAAAAAGAAATAATTTTATTTCATTAATATCTCACGAAACCGCGTATCTAACGCGGTTTTTATAAACAAAAAGCGGTTTGTATTTCACAACAAACCGCTTTTAAATCTCCTTATTCGCTTTGCGTTGAAAAACGCCTCTCCACTTAACATTCGCTTTGCATAGACGTAAAAAATCCACCGAAGAGTCGGCGAATTTTTATATAAAACTAAACAATTTTAATACGAAGTATTAACCATCGTTTTTTCAGTCGAACACTTTGATATCCGACTTTGAAGAATACGTTTTCCATTGCGGTTTGCCCTTGACGTTTGGATTGCTCGTCTTTGCAAACTCCGCAAATCTGTCCACCATCTCGTCGGACAAGGCGTAATCTTGCTCCGTAAACGGCCTCAACGATTTTGGAAGCGAACCGAGAGCATACCAAAGGTCGCAGGAATGAAAGGACGCATTGTCGGGCGGAAGCAATCTCGTAAGCGAAAAGACGTAGCAAGGCACGCCCTTTCTCTTTTGCTTGCGCGCATACGCTCTTGCCATATGGTTGAGCACGGGCGGCAACAAGTCTTTCTTGACCGTGCCGAATACGATAGGAACGTCGGTGACGTATTTTGCGTCCTTGACCAAATCGCCGTCTATGACGGGTTTTGTGCACAAAGCTTTGCCGATTGCGTGCTTCGTTTTCCAAGTCGTCCAAACCTGCTCCGTGGGCATTGACTTAAACTCGTCGAAGGATTTTGCTCCGCTTGCTTTGACGACTTTTTTCCAGTATCTCGTATTTGACTTCGAAAGCGGCAAGATCGCTCCTCTTTTTCCGCCGCCCGAAAGCATAATTGCGCCTTTGACTTTGCCTTTGAGCTTGTCCGAGCATATAAGCGTTTGTATGCTCATTGCGCCTGCGCTCTGTCCCATAAGCGTGATATTGTCGGGATTTCCTCCGAAGCTCGCTATATTTTGTCTAACCCACTCGATTGCGGTATATTGGTCGTAAAGTCCGAGGTTGCCGCCGCAGTGCTCGTTGTCGGCAAAAAATCCGAACACGTTCAAGCGGTAGTTTATCGCAACGAAAATCACTCCGCGTTTAGTGTACGCCGAGCCGTCGAATTGCATTTCGTTTATGCTTCCGCCGGTGAAACTTCCGCCGTGTATGAACACTATAACCGGGCAATCGTGTGCGTCGGACGGGACGTGTATATCCAAAATCAAGCAATCTTCACTGTATTTGAAGCTCTTGCCCTTGCGAAATTCCTGATAATAGAATCTGTGTTCCTCGTTCCAGTACGCGCGCATTTGCGGACAGCACACGCCTTGCTCCAAAGCGATTTGCTCCGTGTCGTATTTTGTGATAAGCACCGATTTTTCAAAGCGTTTTGCCGTTGCGTACTTTACACCTCTGAAACTTGCGCCGTAGTCCGTTACGCAACCCACTATGCTTCCGCAAGGTGTAATTACGGTTTTCGTTTGCATACTCTCTCCTTTGATAAATTATGCTTTATCAGCCAAACGAGCCGAAAACTATCTTTCGGCTCGCAAGACAAACTTTTTTTAGTTTTCGGATTTGTCGTCCTCAACCTCGTCGGACGTAGCGTTTTCGCTCTCGCTTGCTTCCTCTTCGACTTGCTCGACGGATTCGCCGAGAGATTCGATTCCTTCAACGTTGTCGATTGCGATTGAATTGCTTTCGTATTGACATTTGAGGTGCGCCTCTTTTGCAACTTGCAATTCCGCAACTTTCTTCTTTGAAAGCGGATACCACACGAGCAATACGATTGCCATAAGTCCGAACAACACGGCAGGGATTATGGTTGCCAAATCGTACATGGTGTTGAGGTTTTCAAGGGTTTGTTTCGCGCCTTTTGCGGTATTGTAGTTCATGCCCAGCAATGCGCCGTTGACCGCGACTGCGCTGATAACCTGACCTATCTTTCTGAAAAACATGAAGAACGCGTATGCCGTGCCGTCGTCGCGTCTGCCCGTCTTGATTTCGATGTCGTCGATTGCGTCGGTTGCCATAGACCAGACTTGAAGCACGATAAACGTCATTCCGCATCCGCTCACGAAGCAGAGCAGCAAGAACAAGTACATTCTGACGTTGAGGTCGATGCCGCGCAACGCAAACATCAAAAGGTTTGCTGCCGCCGCGATAATCATACCAACGCCGCAGATTTCTTTCTTGCCGAATTTGCGCACCATTTTTGGCGTAAGGAACATGAAAATCGCCATAGGCGCATAGGTGCAAATCATGGATACGATGTTCATCCAGTTTGCTCCGAACAAGTCGTCGAACAGGTAAAGATAGAAACTTTGCGTAAACATTTGCCCCGCAAGAAGCAACATACTCGCAACGCTGACCGCAAGGAACGCTCTGTTTGAAAAGAGGTTTTTGATTATGGTTTTCGATTCGCCTTTTTGCTTGGGCTTGGAAGTTGCAACGACCCTTTCTTTGTTGAAAGCAAACGCCATTACGAGCATTGCAAGGCAAACAAGCGACAACACAACGACGCCGATGATAACGGGCAAATATTGCATATCCGTGAGGATTTTGCCGTTTTCGCCGACTGCGTAGATTATGCCGTCTTTCTCTTGCGTCGCACCCGTCCAGCTCGAATCCGCAACGCGCTTTGCGTATGCGAAGGAGGAAATCAAAATGACGGGCGTACCGCCGATGCCCGCACCGATTGAACGGAACACCGAAAGTTTTGTGCGCTCTTTCTCGTCTGTGGTAACCACGGACGCAAGACCGCCGTAAGGAATTTGAAGCATGGTGTAGCTCATGCCGAACATGATGTAAGTCACGGTTGCGTAAATGCAAGTGCCTACGGGGTTTACGTCATAAGTGAGTCCCGGCCACTTGACGAACATCAATATAGACGACGCGACAAGCGGAATTGCCGCCCACAAGAACCAAGGACGATATCTGCCCCATTTCGTAAGTTTGACGCTGTCGCAAATTCTGCCCATAATGGGATCGTTGATTGCGTCCCAAATACGCGCGCCGATAAACATCAACATGATAAACAGCGGTTGAAGATGGAAAATATCGGTGTAGAACTTTTGAAGCAACGACGTTACAAGGCCGAACACCAAGCAGCAAGCCGTATCGCCCATTGCATAGCCGATGTAGTCTTTTGTTTTGAGTCCGCTCGTGCGCGAAATGAAACTCTGCTCTGTCGCTTGCGCGACGTTTTGCGTATCGCTCATAATAACTCCCTTTTGCAAATTTATTGCGATTTTGTTTTATTTTTTAATTCTCGACGCAAGGCGTTTTGACGCCTATGCCGCATTTATCTTTTTGCACTCTCTTCTTCTTTGCGCTTTTCAAGCTCTTGCACAAACAAATCCTCGTCGAACGGAATTTGCACTTCTTTGTGCGTCCAGCTTGCAAGATGAATTGCGTTTGAGAAGGTCAAACCGATTATACCCTGTTCGCCGGGAGCCATAAACTTGTCCGTCTTTTTGAGAAGATAGTCGGTGTAGTTTTTGATGATACCCACGTGTTGCGGCGGATACTTGGTTATATTGAGTTTGTGGCAAATTCCGCGATAGGTGTGAACTTTCGTTTTGGGTTTGCCCATAAACACGGTGTTATGCTCTGAAAAAGCAGGTTCGAGTTCCGCATTTTCGGTGAATACAAGTTTGCCGTTTTCAATGACGATCTTGCCGCCTTCGCCCGTGATTTCAAGTCTATTCGTGCCGGGTGCGTCGTGCGTCGAGGTTATAAACACGCCCGTTGCGCCGTTTGCAAACTTGCAATATGCCGTGACGTCGTTTTCGACGCTGATGTCGCGTCCCACCGTCGATGCGGTTGCCGTTACGCTCACCGGAAGCCCTGCAAGCCAGGTGAACAAATCCAGTTGGTGAGGACATTGATTGAGCAACACGCCGCCGCCTTCTCCCCACCACGTACCGCGCCAGCCGCCTTGTGCGTAGTATGCGCGCGGACGATACCAATCGGTGATTATCCAAACGATTCTGGTGAGTTTGCCCAAACGGCCGCTGTCGATAAGCTCTTTTGCCTTGATGTAAAGAGGATTCGTGCGTTGGTTGAACATCATGCCGAAAAGAAGTTCGGGATGCTTTTTCGCCTCCTCGTTCATCTCTTTGACTTGCTTCGTATAAACGCCTGCGGGCTTGTCGCAAAGCACGTTGAGCCCGGCTTTCATCGCGTCCGTTGCGATTTGCGGATGGAAATAGTGCGGAGTTTCAACCATAACGACGTCGATAAGTCCAGATTTGAACATATCCTGATAGTTGTCGAAAACCTTGACTCCTTTGAGGTTCTCCTCTGCGTACTTGCGTCTTTCAGGGGATATATCGCACACCGCGGTGAGCTTTGCGCCCTTGACGAGAGAGGAGAGTTTCGTAAATATCTTTGTATAGAACGTGCCTTGTTTGCCTATGCCGACAATGCCGTATCTGACTTGTTTTTTGTCCATTATTTCACCTCTGCGAGCAGTTTTTTGAGATTTTGATATTGCCACAAGAACACTTGCTTTCTAGACGCGCAAGCAAAATAGCATCTGTGCATCTTCTTGTCGATGAGTCTGAACGCTTTAAAATAGTCCTTCATCGCAAATTTCACAAACGGCACGAAGTACACCACGGGTTTCATAACCGCGTATTTGAAAGTGTGCGGTTCAAGCGTCATAAAGCCTTGGTATCCGCGCTCTTTCAAGCTCTTCAAAATGTAGGTGTAGCAACCCTCGCCCGTTCCGACAGGGACTTCCACTTTGTACTCGGAGCAATCTTTTATATGGTAATATACGACGTAATCTTTGAGCATATCGAACGCCTCTTTGGGATTGACGTCGCATTGCACGTAGTTGCTTGCGTCGAAGCACAAAACGAAATCTTCGTCGTTTATCGCATTGTAAATTTCAAGCACTCTTTGAGGCACGTCGCCGTACACTTTCTTCTCGTTCTCGTGCAAAAGTTTCACACCGCTGCCCTTGACGATAGCAAGCATTTCTTTGAGCCTTGCAATGACTTTCTCGGAGCAATCTTTTGGATCTTTGTCGCCGTAGAAGAACGAGAAAACGCGGATGTATTTGCATTCCATAAGTTGTGCGATTTTGACAAGCTCGGCAAGTTGTTTCTTTTGTTTTGCAAAGCCTTCTTCGTCGTCGATGCCGACTTTTCCTATCGGCGAACCGATTGAAGAAAAGCGCACGTTTTCTTTTTTGAGAACGGGATAAATCTTTTTCTTAAACTCTTCGAAAGTGTAGTCGGCAATGTTTTTGCCGTCCACGTTTCTAGGGCACATATAAGTTTCGCCAAGTTCGTGCAAAACGCCGATTTGGGTACTTAATTTGTTGCTAATCTCATCATAAAACCCCGATATTGTAATTTGCTGCATAAATTTATACATCTTTGTATTCCATTGTTTATGAGTGCAAACGCCCTTAACGTTGCACTCTTCCGCTTGCGTTTCCTCTTGCAAGATTGAGCACTTCTTCTTTTGAAACCATGTTGTAATCGCCCTCGACGGAGTGCTTCAAACAACTTGCCGCCACGGCAAATTCGATTGCGTCCTGCGCGCCGAAATCGTTTGTAAGCGCATAAATAAGTCCTGCGCCGAAACTGTCGCCGCCGCCCACTCTGTCCACGATATGCATATGATATTTTTTGCCGAAAAACGCACGATTCGCAACGTACAGCATGCCCGACCAGTTGTTGTCGCTTGCGCTCAAACTCTCGCGCAAAGTGATTGCAACCGCTTTAAATCCGAATCTATCGGTGAGTTGTTTTGCAACCGAAACGTAACCTTCTTCGTTGAGCTTGCCGCTTTCGACGTCGGTGTTTTCCGCCTCGATGCCGAACACGTCTTTTGCGTCCTCTTCGTTTGCGATGCACACGTCTACATGTTTAAGCACGTCGCTCATAACAGCGCACGCCTTTTCACTCGTCCAAAGTTTCTTTCTGAAATTGAGGTCGCAAGACACGGTGAGCCCGTTGTCCTTTGCTGCCTTGACCGCTTCGAGAGTGATTTTCGCCATATTGTCGGACAGTGCCGGCGTTATGCCCGTAAAGTGAAACCAATCCGCGCCCGAAAAGATGTCGTCCCAATCGAAATCATCCTCGCTCGCCGTTGCGATTGCGGAGTACTTTCTGTCGTAAATGACTTTGCTGGGGCGTTGACTTGCGCCCTTTTCACAATAATAAATGCCCACTCTATCGCCGCCGCGAACGATTTTCGAAGTATCGACGCCGTATTTTCTCAACGAATTTACCGCGCTTTGCCCTATCTCGTGCGTGGGGAGTTTGGTCACGAAGCATGCGTCCGCACCGAAATTTGCAAGCGATACGGCAACGTTTGCCTCCGCACCGCCGAAAGTCGCTTCGAGCTTGTCGCTTTGCACAAAACGCAGATAGTTCTCGGGTTGCAAACGCAACATCAATTCACCGAAAGTTACAACTCGCATATCTTCACAATCTCCTTGCAGTTATTGACTATATCGCCTTTCATCATAAACGAGCCGCCGACTGCGTACACCTTGTCGAAATCGAGATATTCTTTGAGGTTGGCAAGGTCGACGCCGCCCGTCGGAATGAATTTGATTTGAGGAAACGGCGCGGCAAGAGCCTTCATCGCTTTAAGTCCGCCATACACGCCGGCAGGGAAAAACTTGACTATATTAAGTCCGTAAGAGAGTGCACGCATAATCTCGGTGGGCGTTACGCAACCGGGATAATACGGCACGTCGTTTGCAATGCAGTAGCGCGCCACTTCGTCTGAAAAACCGGGTGAAACGATAAACTTCGCGCCCGCTTCGACCGCGCTTTTCGCCTGCTCTTCGTTTATAACCGTGCCTGCGCCTATATTCATATCCGCAAACTCTTTTACGCCTATTGCAATCGCTTCTTTCGCACAAGCGGTGCGGAACGTGATTTCGGCGCAGTTTATGCCGCCCTCTCTGAGTTTGGACAGCGTTGCGACGGTGTCGTTTGCGTCGTTAATCACGACGACGGGAATAACTTGTTTCATATCACACCCCGCTGTATGCCGAAAAGCCGCCGTCCACGGGGATAACCGTGCCCGTAACGAAGCCGCTCGCTTTGTCGTCGGCAAGCCACAACAAACAACCGATAAGGTCGCTTATCTCGCCAAACTTTTTCATAGGCGTTGCGTTCAAAATCTTGCCAGTTCTCGCCGTCGGCGTGCCGTCTGCGTTGAACAAAAGCGTTCTGTTTTGATTGGTCACGAAAAAGCCCGGCGCAATTGCGTTGCAACGAATTTTGCAAGGCGCAAAATGCACCGCAAGCCACTCTGTGAAGTTGGAAATGCCTGCCTTCGCCGCGCTGTACGCAGGGATTTTGGTGAGAGGTCTGAATGCGTTCATCGACGAGATATTGATGACGTTTCCGCCCGTCTTTACCATGTCTTTGACAAACACTTGCGACACCAAGAATGCAGACGTAATGTTGAGGTCGAACACAAATTTGAGTCCGCTCTCGTCAAGTGCGAAAAAGTCCTTTGCGCCTTCGAGGTCGGGCGTCATGGTTTCGTTGTCGGTGGTTGCTTTGGGATTGTTTCCGCCGGCTCCGTTTATGAGAAAGTTGACTTTGCCGAACTTGTATTCGATTTCGTTTTTCGCGCGGAAAATATCCGCTTTGTCAAGACAGTTGCACTTGACGGCGCATGCGTTTTCGCCTATCTCGTCCGCAACTTTTTTGACAGCGTCGTAGTTGATGTCCAAAAGCGCGACTTTTGCGCCGCACTCGGCGAGCGCGCGAGCAAACTCGGAGCAAATAACTCCGCCCGCTCCCGTGATTGCCACGATTTTGTCGCTTAAATCCACTTTGAATGGTACGCTCATATCTATATCTCCTTTTTAAGTCCTTATATCGTTTATATCGTTATTTTCTATTCATATCCTTTTCAACCGCTTCGAAAAGTCCCGAAAGATAGCACGCCCCCATAGCTCTGTCAAACAGTCCGTAGCCGGGTTTTGCGTCCTCTCCCCACACGTTTCTGCCGTGGTCGGGGCGCACGTAACCGTCAAATCCGCCCTCTACGAGAGCTTTGACAATTCCGTACACGTCTACGTTTCCGCAATTCGTCTGGTGTCCGTTTTCGTAAAAATTGATTTCACCGTCGTATTTGAGCTGACGAAGGTGCGCAAAGTATATTCGATTTGCATATTTCTTCGCCATTTTTGGAAGGTCGTTGAATCTTCCCGCACCCAAACTTCCCGTGCAGAACGTGATGCCGTTGTGCATATTCGGCACTGCTGCAAACAAGTTGTCGTAATCCTCTTCCTTGCAAATGATTCTGGGAAGTCCGAACATATCCCACGGCGGATCGTCGGGATGTATCGCCATATTTACGCCCGCCTCGTCGCACGCAGGCATGATCGCTTTCAAGAAATACACGAGATTGTCAAACAACTTTTGATGCGTCATACCCTCGTATTCTTTCAAAAGCGCGTTCAATTCGTCTTGACCATAACTCTCGTCCCAACCCGGCAAATGCAGATTTTTAGGATCGAGCGCAAGCAGTTTTTCATGGTCGTAGGCAAGCGACGTTGCGCCGTCTTTATGCTTGAAATACAAATCCGTGCGCAACCAGTCGAACACGGGCATAAAGTTGTAGCAAATGCACTTTACGCCCACCTTGCCGCAGTTGATGATATTCTGCTTGTACGCCTCGATATATTTATCTCTCGACGGCTTTCCGAGCTTGATGTCCTCGTGCACGGGCACGGACTCGATAACTTCCATTTCAAGTCCGGCGTCGTTTGAAAGTCGTTTGAGTCTTTCAAGTTTTTCTACGTCCCAAACCTCGCCCACGGGCGTATCGTAAACCGCAGTCACCACACCGCTCATGCCTTGAATTTGCTTGATGTAATTTAACGGTATGCAATCTTTTTCGCCATACCAGCGAAACGTCATTTTCATAAACCGAGAGCCTCCTTGACGTTGTTGTAAGCAATATCTTTTGCAAGCGCAATCGCGCTCTTTTCATCGTATTCGCCCTTGTCGACCTTGTCTGCGACAAACGACGCAAGTATTCTTCTGAAAAAGTCGAAACGCACGTACGAACTGAACGATCTGCTGTCCGTAAGCATACCTAGATTCGTACCCAAAACCGCGTATTCCGACACGGTTTCGAGTTGCCTGTTTATGCCTGATACGGTATCGTTAAACCACCACGCCGCGCCGACAAGCACGTTCGGAAAAGCACCGGAAATCGCACAAACGGCTCTTAAACATGCATCGTTGAGAGGATAAAGTACGATTTTGGGCAATCCGCCGAGTTTTGCGTTCATTTTGTCAAGCAACTTTGCAAGCGCGTCAGTAGCGACGAAATCTCTGAAAACGTCAAAGCCGCTGTCTTTGCCGATTGCACGCAAAGCGTCGGAATTTATATTGCGGAACGTGCCGAAATGAAGTTGCAACACAATGCCCTTTTCATAGCACTTTTCAATCAACCATTCAAGATTTTCGGTGTCATCGAAGTTGTCGAATCCGTGATCTGCGATTTTGCAACCTTTTGATACGAAATAGTCCAATCTTTCTTCTAGCGTCGTTTTGTCCGCGCCTTCGGAAAAACATCTGTCGGGACGGAAGGTCGGGCGCACTTTAACGCCGTTTATATCGCCGTGATTGTGCAAATCCGAAAACGGATCGTCCGTCGTCGCAATATATTCCACGTCAAATTTTTCAAGCAATTTTTGCACGCTCAAATCTTTCAAAACGGCGTTTGCTTTTTTATAAATATCTTCCGCGCTGTCCTTGTTCAACGGTTCGGTTATTCCGAAAATTTGCACGAGTTCCATATGCGTCCAATAGTAAAGCGGATTGCCTATAAGTTTGGGCATAATCTCGGCATATTTCAAAAATTTCTCTTTGTACGAGCGATTGCCGGTGATATAACTCTCGTCAACGCCGCAAAGACGCATCGCGCGCCATTTGTAATGGTCTCCCGAAAGCCACAATTCGCCTATATCCGAAAAATGCTTGTCGCATTTGATTTCTTCTTCGTTGAGATGACAATGATAATCGATTATGGGCAACTTTGAAATAGCGTCGTAGATTTTTTGCGCCGTATCGCCCGAAAGCAAAAGTTTATCGTCAAAAAAGCTCATCTTCCACACTCCTTATTGTAATAATTTTACCACTCAACTTTTGCATAGTAAACCCCGATTATTGCTTTTTTACTTGCAAAAATTGCTGTTTTGGTTATATTATATACTTATGAAACTCGACAAATACGAAAATCAACAAATGAGCACGACCACTTTTGAGGTGCATCACAAAAAGGACAAGGATTTCAAAACCGTCGAAATGCACTCGCACGACTTTTCCGAAGTCTATTTTTTTCTGCAAGGCTCGGCAACTTACATCATCGAAGACTGCAAATACGCCTTGCGCCCCGGCGACGTGCTTATTATACCGCCAAACAAGCTCCACCAACTCGACATAAAGGACTCCGCCGAAACTTACGAGCGTTTCGTTTTGTGGCTGAATCAACGCTATTTAAAGCGTATTTCGACCGCCAAAACCGACCTCAACACTTGCTTTTTGCAAGCGTCAGCCCACAATGCCTTTTTGGTGCGTAACGGCGTAATTTCGGACAAAATCCGCCACGGTTTAGACGCTGTTGCCCATTCACAAGATGACGCTTTCGGCTCGGACGTAGAAAACGAAGAGCGCATAAAAGCGTTGCTCGTGATTTTGGGACAATACTTCTTGCAAAATGCCGACGATTTCGCATTTTACGGCAAAAACAACCCGTGCGTAACAAAAGCTATAGACTACATAAGCGAGCATATCACCGAGGATTTGTCCCTGGATACCATTGCTTCCGCACTTTTTGTGGACAAATACTATTTTGCGCACGTTTTCAAAGAAAACACCAACACTTCCCCTCACCGTTATATCCTCAAAAAACGCCTTGTGCTTTCAAAACAGTTTATCGAACAAGGCTACCCCGTCACCGAGGTTTCCATCAAATGCGGATTTTCCGATTACACGCACTTTTTCCGCGCCTTCAAAAACGAATACGGCATCACCCCGAAGCAGTTTTACGCCTCGATAAATCTTCAATAATAACCATTAATTTTATGCGGATATTTAAAACTCTAAAACATTATATAACTTTGCCAAACAGATGAAATACAAAAAAACACTCCTCTCAAGACAACCCTAGTTTACACGTAGCACATGAGTTGGCAAGCGAGGGGCGTTGACGTAGTATTGCCGTTTGGCAAAGTCAAATGAGAACTTCTTGTCCGTTGCTTCTGTATGCAGCCAGCACCTGCCTTACACAAGCCGAGCCTTCTTTTGCGTCAATCCAAAACTTTTCGCCGCGAGCGACGCAATCATAAAAATCTTTGATAAGTTTTTCGTGGCCGTTGCCGTATGAAATCTTGCCGTAGCCCTTCATACAATGCTCGATGTCGGCGACTTTGCCGTTGACAAGCACTTCGTCGGGATAAAGCGTGATTATGTCGCCACCGGAAATAAAGCGTATCTCGATAGGCAAATCGCTTTTTGCGGTGTTGGTCGCAAAAAACTCGAAGTCAGTGTCGCCCTTAAACATTGCGATTACAGTGTCCTCGGCTTCAATTATGCCTTTGAGCGAATAGTTGTACGTGTTGGCGCAAACGCTCTTTGGCGCACCACATATCCATTGCATGAGGTCGAGAGTGTGAATGGCTTGATTTATCATCACCCCACCGCCCTCGGTTGCGAGTTTTCCGCGCCATGCGCCCGTGCGATAATACTCTTCGTCGCGATGCCAAGATACGTTGCCGAACGCAAAATCGACTTTTTTGCCTTCAAGCAACTGCTTCACGAAACGGCTTGAATTGTTGTATCTGTTTTGCAAGCACACGCCGAGCGTTGCTCTCGACTTGCTCTCTGCCTCGACGATTCGTCCGATGTCCTCTTCTTTTATGCATAACGGCTTTTCGCAAAGCACGTTCACACCCTTTTCAAGCGCGTAAATCACCATGTCCGCATGCAAATAATGCGGTGTGCAAATATGCACGACGTCGATATCCTCGCAATCCAGCATCTTTTTATAATCGGAATACTTTTTCACACCGTCGAACTTGTCAAGCACGCTTTCGTCAACGTCGCACAACGCAACGATATCGGCGTCTTGACTTTTCAAAACGTCGTAATGTACTTTGCCTATGACACCAAGTCCGATAATTGCCGATTTCATACTCAAATCCCGCTTTACTTATTTTCTATACTCCCCACAGACACCTTCTTCGCCGTCGGTTGTATAAAAAAATGAACCACGGGTATACCGCGGTTCACTGGTGGAGATAAGGGGATTCGAACCCCTGGCCTTCGCATTGCGAACGCGACGCTCTACCAACTGAGCCATATCCCCGATTCGCAAATTCATTTGCTTTGCTATTATATCACATTATCTGCTTTTGGCAATAATTTTTTGGCAATTTGTTCCGCAGATTTTTTTGCCGCCACTTTATCCGCCTCTTTTCACATCTTAATCGGCTGCGGTGTAAAATACGATGTGTGTTTTGAAAACAAAATATCCGCAACACGAAACGAATATTAGACAATCGATTTGCTCTTAAATCGTATGAAAAAAGGCGAAATAGCCGTGCTATCCGCCTTAAATTTTATTGACGCTTATTTTTATCAAACACGATATATGTTTTAGGTTTTGTCTATCTATCCTCTCTGAAATAGGAAACGCCAAGTGCCGCCGGCGGTTGAGTTTCTCTCTTATTGAAGAACGAGATGACGATAAGCACGAGAGCCGTGACTGCATAAGGAATGATTTGCACAAGCTCTTTGCCTGCAAGATCCGTCGGAATCACGTCGTAAGACGCAATGATGTAAAGCATACCGAAGATAAACGAACCTATGATGCCGAGTCCCGGACGCCACAGCGAGAAAATTACGAGCGCAACGGCAAGCCAGCCGAACGCATCCACGACGTATTCGAGCGAACCTCTTGTGCAAGTGAGGATATAGCAAGCGCCGCCAAGTCCCGCAATTGCCGCACCTACGACGCAAGCGGTGTACTTGTAACCGATAACGTTGATACCGACCGCATCCGCCGCCGCCGGATTTTCACCCACTGCGGAAAGCGAAAGTCCCTTTCTCGTCTTTTTAAGCACGAATGCAACGATTATCGCAACGATGAGCGAAACGTAAATCAACGTGCCGTGCGAGAGGAATATTTGTGAGAATGCGTCATCTCCAACTGCGCCGAACATAGGAGCCGTGAAGCATTTGCTTGCGCGCACGAAAGTTGTGCCTTCTTTTGCCATCATACGCCCCCAAAATCCGAGCACGCCCGTGCCGAGAGTGGTGAGCGTAAGGCCTGTTACGTTCTGATTGCATCTGAGCGTAATTGTGAAGAAGCCGTACAACAGTCCGAACAGCCCCGCAAAGAGCATTGCCATAAGCATCGCCATAATAACGACGCCGCCGTCGCTGGCTCCGCCGTTGTACGCAAGGTTTGCGCCGATACAACCACCGACTGCACCCAAACACATTGTGCCGGGGATGCCGAGGTTGAGGTGTCCCGATTTTTCAATCACGGTTTCGCCTGTCGATCCGAAAAGAAACACCGCGCCGATTCTGATTGCTTGAACGATCATTTCAACCATATCACTTAACCTCCTCCGACTTTTCTACTTCCGTTTGGCAAGATTGCTCGACCACCTCTTCGCCGAACGCTTTGTCCGATACGATTGCGTCGTTTTCATCGCTTTTCTGTTTGTATTCCGCCGTATTTGCAGAGGCAAGTTTGAGCTTGCCGAAAGGCAAATTGAGCGAATGTTTGAACATAACTTTGTAGTTGATGAAGAACTCCGTTGCGATGATGCAAAGGAAGAATATGCCCGTCATAACGGACGGATAAGATGTTCCGAGTCTGCCGTACGTACCCACCTCGCTTGCGCCGTTGTTGATAAACACGACAAGGAAAGAAGTAAGCACCATAGCAAGCGGATTGAAGTGCGCAAGCCAAGAAACCAAAACGCCCGTAAAACCTCTGCCGTTGACCGCCGAAGGGTTGATCGAATGGTTTTTGACGGACACGAGAAGGAAGCCTGCGATACCGCACATCAAACCGCAAAGGATGAGCGTACGGATGATGACTTTTTTGCTGTTTATTCCGATATATCTTGCGGTATTGGGGCTTTCGCCGACGACTGTGAGCTCGTAGCCGTGCTTGCTATACTTCAAATAAATAGCGATAAGCGCGGTTATCACCGCAACGATAATAATAGTAAGGATGTACTCGTTGCCGGCAATGGGAGAAACGACGCCGCTTGAAAAAGACAAGTCGCCGGTTCCGTTGGGCTTGACTTTCTTGATGAAATAGCTGACAAGGCAGGTTGCGATATAGTTCATCATGAGCGTCAAAAGCGTTTCGTTGGTATTCCATTTTGCCTTGAACAGCGCGGGAATAACCGCCCATGCCATACCGAAGACAAGCGACATCAAAAACGCAAGGATAATCGTGCCCGCGTCGCTGACTTTTCCGCCCAAAAAGTAGGTTATCACAGCACAGCCCAACGCCCCCATAAGCACTTGACCTTCGCCGCCGATATTCCAGAACTTCATTTTGAAGCACGGAGTAACCGCAAGTGCGAGGAGCAAGAGAATTGCCGTTTCGCGCAATGCGTCCCACACTTGCAAGCCCGAACCGAAAACGCCCTTAAAGAAGTATTTGAAGAAGAAATCAAATCCCTCTCCCGTGACGCCGACGGTGACTATTGCGCACAAAAGTACGGAAAACACGAATGCCGCAATACGAATAAGCCACGCTCTTTTGGGATTCGAATCCGTTCTTTTTACAAGATGGAAAAGAGGTTCTCTAACTTTTTTAGTCATTCTCGCTTTCCTCCTTATTATCGTTGTAATTATCGAAGATTTCCACTTCGTCGGGCATCTTTGTCATAAGCATACCGATTTGTTCTTTCGAGGCTTCTCTTGCGTTGACCACGCCCGAAACCTTGCCGCCGCACATAACCAAAATTCTGTCCGACAGCGCAAGCAACACGTCGAGGTCTTCTCCGACGAACACAACCGCCACACCCTTTTCCTTTTGTTCGTTGAGCAGGTTGTAAATCATATACGACGAGTTGATATCCAAGCCTCTTACGGGATACGCCGCCATAAGCACGGTAGGCGAAGCGGCGATTTCACGTCCGACGAGCACCTTTTGCACGTTGCCGCCCGACAAACGTCTGACGGGAGTTTTGACGGACGGAGTTGAAACTTCCAAATCGTGCACGATCGTTTCCGCCAAGTCCTTCGGGGCGTGCCTGTCAACAAACATCGAATGTCCTTTTCTATACGAGCGGAGCATCATGTTGTCAACAAGGTTCATGCTTCCCACAAGTCCCATGCCGAGTCTGTCCTCGGGGACGAAAGAAAGTCTGACGCCGAGATCTCTGATTTGGACGGGCGTTTTAGATCTCAAATCCACTTCTTGTTCGTTTTGTTTGGGATCGAAGTATCTTATATCGCCGTTTTCAAGTTTGACAAGTCCTGCGATGGATTCGAGCATTTCTTTTTGACCGCTACCCGCGATACCCGCAACGCCGAGGATTTCACCCGAATAGAGATCGAACGACACGTTTTGAAGCGCGTACATACCCTCTCTGTTTTTGCAAGTGAGGTTTTCGACGGAGATACGTTTTTTCGTATCGTGAGGAAGCGTTCTGTTGATTTCGAGCTCCACTTTTTGACCGACCATCATTTCGGTGAGTTGTTGCTCGTTCGTTTCTGAAGTATTGACGGTTGCGATATGTTCGCCCTTGCGCAAAACCGCAACTCGATCGCTTATTTCCATAACTTCGTTGAGTTTGTGCGTGATGATGATAATCGACTTTCCGTCCTCTCTCATCTTGCGCAAAACGTCGAACAACTTTTCGATTTCCTGCGGAGTCAAGACTGCCGTAGGCTCGTCAAGAATAAGAATATCCGCACCTCTATACAGCACTTTGATGATTTCGACGGTTTGTTTTTCGGAAACGGACAAATCGTAGACTTTTCTCGACAAATCGAGGTTAAATCCGTATTTATCCACGACTTCTTGAAGTTTTTTCGATCTGTTTCTCTTCAAATAGTCGAATTTGACATATGCGCCGAACGCCCTAAACGGCAGCGCGATATATTTCAAACCCGCCAAAAATTTCGATTTGGCGTCGTCGTTGGTTTCGTTTTTAATTTTATCGGCTTCGCCCTTGAAGTCGAACTCGAATTTTTCGCCCAAGATGATATTGTCGCACGCCGTAAACAAATCCACGAGCTTGAAATGCTGGTGAATCATACCTATTTTGTATTTAAAGGCGTCGATAGGCGATTTTATGACCACTTCTTCACCGTTTACGAAGATTTGACCTTCGTCCGGGAAGTAAATGCCTGCAAGCATATTCATCAGCGTGGTCTTGCCGCTGCCGTTTTCGCCGAGAACGGAAAGTATTTCGCCTTTACGCACGTCGAAATTGACGTTTGCGTTTGCGACGACGCTTCCGAATCTCTTCGTAACGTTTTTCATTTCAACAATGATTTCGCTCATTGTATGTCCTCCGAAAAAAGAGTTAAAGCACCCGTGGGTGCCAAATCAAGAAAATTAATCGGATAAGCGGGCGTCGCCCGCTTATCCGAAATTCCGATACGCTATTAGTTGTTGAAGTCGTCGTCGGTGACGTCGTCAGGACTGAAAACTCTGTTGAGGAGGTTGATTCCGTCGATCAAGAGATCGAAGTAAGGAGCGGAACGGAATTCAGACTCATGGAAGTAACCGTCTGCAATAACGTTTTCGCTTACGCCTGCAACAGCATAGGAGGTCTTTTGTTTTCCGTCAACCGTGAAATTGTTGATGTCGAACACATGGAGAGTGCCGTTCATAAGTTTGTTGCGCACTTCGACGAGTTTTTCAACCGTGCCTGCTGCCATTGCTTTTCCGCCGAGGTCGGTGAGCTCAACCGAACCGTTTTTGAGAGTACCCGTCCAGTTGGTATCCACTTTTTCACCGTTTACGGTTTGAGCGATGATGTATTTGTAGTAAGGTGCCCAGTTGATTCTGGAAGAGATGATAAACGTTTCGGGGCAAGCGTTGACGGTTGAACCGTTGTAGGATACGTTGGGAACGCCCTTTTCTTCGCAAGCATTAGGAGCGCCCATGGAGTCTGCGTGTTGGCTGATGAGCACGCAACCTTTGTTGATGAGGCTGAGAGCCGCGTTCTTTTCTCTTGTTTCATGATACCAGCTGCCCGTAAAGGTTACGTCCATAGTGACGGAGGGGCAAACGGATTTTGCACCGAGATAGAATGAGGTGTAACCGGAGATAACTTCTGCGTAGGTGAATGCGCCGACGTAGCCCATTTTTGCTTGATCTGCGGTGATTTTTCCGCTCTCGATCATTTCGTTGAGCTTCAAGCCTGCGGTGACGCCTGCGAGGTATCTGCCTTCATAGATGGAAGCAAACGCGTTGACGAAGTTGGGAAGTTTTGCAGCTGCTGCTTGCGTGCCGGTTGCGTGTGCAAAGAGAGTGTTCGGAAATTCTTTTGCGGCTTTGAGCATATAATCTTCATGGCCGAAAGAGTCTGCAAAGACGATGTTGCAGCCGTCGTTTGCAAGTTTCTTTGCTTGAGTGTAGCAGGTTTCGTCTTCGGGAATACCGGTGACGATGATAACTTGTTCGTTGGAGAGGTTGAACTCTTCTTGGACTTCCTTCATCGCGTTGATGAAGTTTTTGTCGTAAGTGGAGTTTTCATCGTGCAAACAAATCATACCGATTTTGAAGTTTGCAGGGATTTGAAGGTTGGAGTAGTCGGGAGCCTCAATATCGTATGAAGGCAATTTGACGATTACGACGTCGTCATCCCTATTGTTGTTGCAAGCAACCAAACCGATAACCAAAGCGGTTACGAGAGCCAAGCAAAGCACAAGTGCCAATACTTTCTTTTTCATGCGTTTCTCCTTTAATTTTGCCATTTTGGCATTGTTGTTTAAATTTTATATTTACGCAAAGCGCAAATTTCAGTGTCTGAACGCGATATGACCGTCGTCGTCCATGCTGTCGATAAGAGCAAGGCTTTGAACGTTGATACCCTGCGCTCTCAAAGCGTCGCCGCCGCCCTGAAAACCTTTTTCGATTGCCACGGCGCATCCGACGAGCGTTGCTCCTGCTTGCTCCACAATGCTCATAAGTCCGTTTATTGCGGCACCGTTTGCAAGAAAATCGTCAACGATAAGCACTCTGTCGTCTGCGGAGATAAAATCTTTCTCGACCATAATCACCTTTGTCACTTGGTGCGTAAAAGAATAAACCTCGGCGCAATAGCAGTCCGAGGATATGTTTATGGTCTTGCTTTTTTTAGCAAAAAGCACCGGAGCTTGCACATAGTGCGCCGCTGCGCATGCTATGGCTATCCCCGATGCCTCGATTGTCAGAATTTTGGTTATATTTTGTCCGCAAAAGAGCGCAGAAATTTCCTTGCCAATCTCGTCCAACAGTTGTTGATCAATAAGATGATTGAGAAATCCGCCGACCTTGAGGACGTTTCCGGGCTTAACCTTGCCGTCCCTCAGGATGCGCTCCTCCAAAATCTTCATAGCGCGCTCCTTTACCACAATATCTAGTGGTGTTTGCGAAATCCGTATTCCGCAGGTTGTGCGTTGCGATTTGGTTTGCTCTTGATGATACGGGCATTATATCCAAAACGCTTCGTCAATGTCAAACGAAAATCGACACTATTTTGCATTTTCATTAAAAAATTTTTAAGCAATACACGAAGGGTATTTTTTTTGCAAAATAACCGACAAAATGCCGTTTTTGTCGATTGAAAAAATTTCGCGCACGCACGTATATACACACGCGCACGCTCCCAAATAATATGCCTCCGAAACGCTCGTTGTGTCGTTGCCCCGATTGCTTTTGCTTCGATTTGCAAAAAATTTTACAATTGCTGCTTTCAAAAATGCTTGACAGTGAGCATCAAGATAAATATAATGCAATTTCCGTTGATACATCTCATTATCGCAAGGCGCAAAACACAACTTATGACAACCGAAAACTTACATAATAAAACGTTCTCTCAAAGGATCAAAGACCTGTTCGGGCAAATCGACCTGACGCAAGGCTCGATAGTCAAAGTCTTGATCAAATTCACTCTGCCCATAATCGTGTCCTACCTGTTGCAGCAGCTCTACATTCTCTCGGACGCGGCGATATGCGGACAGACTTTAAGTGCGGACGAGGTCGCGGGCGTCAACGACACTTCACCCCTCGTTTTCATATTCATGCAATTCGCGTTCGGTTGCACGGCAGGATTTTGCGTGGTGCTTTCAAGCAAACTCGGAGCGCACGACGAGGACGGAGTGCGCAAGTCCTTTGCAACGCAGTTTATTCTTTGCTCGATTATCACGGTAGTTTTGACGATAGTATCCGTATTCTGCATAAAACCCATGCTTGCGTGGGTGAACGTCACCGAGCAAAATCCCGTAGTTTTTCAAGCGGCGTACACCTACTGTCTTGTGATTTTTCTAGGTATGGCGGCGCAACTGTTTTACAACTTTATCATCAGCATATTGCGAAGCATAGGCGACTCGTTCACGCCGCTTTTGTTTTTGGTCATGTCGACGGTGATGAACATCGCTCTCGACCTTCTTTTCATCAAAGTTTTCGGCTGGGGCGTTGCGGGAGCGGCAGGCGCAACCATTCTCACGCAAGTGCTTTGCACGGTTGCATGCTTTATCTACACCTTTGCACAATACAAGTTTTTGCGCCTTAAAAAGCAAAATTTCAAGATTGCCTGGAAGGATATCTGGGCGCACGTAAAGCAAGGCATCCCTCTCGGACTTCAATTTTCCGTGCTTTCGATAGGGCTTATCGTCATGCTTTCGGAAACCATCAAATTCGACCTTTTGCCCGACGGACTTATGGTTGCGGGCAATCCGGCTCAAAACGGCGTTGGCGCGGCAAACAAACTCATCAACTTCGCAATGGCGCCTTTATCAGCTCTCGGCACCGCAATGGTGAGTTTCAACGCACAAAACCTCGGCGCAGGCGACACCGAGCGTGTGAAAAAAGGCACGAATCGAGCAATTTTGCTTGGATTTGCCCTCACCGTAATTTGTGCAGGCATAGGACTTTTGCTCACTATAAACGCCGCCTATCAACACGTCTTTTTGTCGGCGGACAAAATCAGCGAAAAATCGATATACTTCGGCAACACGTTCCTTTATATCGACTTGCCGTTGTTCTTCTTCCTCTCCACGCTTTTCGTACTCCGAAACGCCGTACAAGGCATAGGCAAATCGGGCTGGACGCTTGCCGCAGGCGCAGGCGAACTTATCGCGCGCGTACTGATATGCACCTTTCTTCCCCCTCTCGTCAACGGCGGGGCTACGAATGCGCTTGCAAGCAACGCCTCGTACGTCGCGCTCTGCTTCGGCGATCCGGGCGCATGGGTATTTGCCGTGGCGGTGCTTCTATATCCGTATATAAAGCACATAATCAAAAAGGATTATCGCTATGCGCTGGGGGACAGCGTCCAAACGCAAGAATACGCAATCGAGCACTCGTCAAAAGAATACGGCATTTCTCACGACGGCAAAGCGAATTGAGGTTTCAACGCTGCATTTTGACAAAACGGCGGTTTTTGCACTCAAAACGACTTAATAAACCCCGTATATCGTTGAAAACCGCAATAGAAAAGCAGGCGTAACGCCTGCTTTTATTTTTAAATCGTTTCGTATTTTTACGCTTGAACCGCTTGATTTCAAATTCTTCTCGTAGCTTTTTCGAGGAATTTCAAATCTTTTCCGTCAAGGTGCTTTCCTATGACTTTGCGCACTCTCGCGTGATATGAGTTGAGCCACTCTTTTTCGCCGTCGTCAAGCATATTCACATCGATTGTGTCGAGGTCGAAAGGCACGAGAGTGATTGTTTCGAACTCACAGAAAGTGCCGTATTCCGTCTTTTCTTTTTCAACGCAAAGAATAAGATTTTCGTGTCTTATGCCAAACTTACCTTCCTCGTAAAATCCGGGTTCGTTTGACGTTATCATACCCGGCAAAACCGCATATTTTTGCGCGGACGCTCTCGGCGAAATGTTTTGCGGTCCTTCGTGGACGTTGAGCAAATATCCTACGCCGTGCCCCGTTCCGTGTTTGAAATCCATGCCGCATTTGTACATCGGAGCTCTTGCAATCATATCGAGATTTGCGCCCGTTGCGCCTTTGCGGAATACCGCTCTTGCAAGAGCGATATGCGATTTCAGCACGATTGTAAACGCTTCTTTTTCTTGTCTGCTCACCTTGCCCGTCGCAAAAGTGCGAGTGATGTCCGTCGTGCCGTAGCGATATTGCGCACCGCTGTCCACAAGCAACAGCCCCTTGTTTTCGACCTTTTTATCCGTTTCGGGAGTTGCCGAATAGTGCACGATTGCGCCGTTGGAGGCATATCCGCAAATAGTGTCGAAGCTCAAATCGAGGAAGTTTTTGCTCTCTCGTCTGAACGCTTCGAGCTTGTCCGCAAGCGAGATTTCGCTCATCTCCTCCTTGCCGACTCCCTCTTTGAGATAGCGCATAAATCTTACCATTGCCACGCCGTCCTCGACGTGCGCTTTTTTCATATTTCTTATCTCGACGGCGTTTTTGATAGCTTTGCGAACGGTCGTGGGGAAAACGTCGGTTTCTTTTGCATCGGCAATACGCGAAAAGAGTGCGTAATTCGTTTTTTCCTTGTCGATGAGCACCTTGTCCGAAATCTGCTCGACAACGCCGTAAACGTCTTGATAGTGCATCAAATTCACGCCGTTTTCTTCAAGGATTTTCTTGCCTTTTTCGTCGAGTTTTCTCTCGTCCATAAACAGCGTTGCGCCGTCCTTTGACACGATTGCGTACGCATAGTTTATGGGGTTGTATTCTATGTCGCTTCCGCGCATGTTGAAAAGCCACGCAATGTCGTCGAGAGATGACACAAGCGCGTATTCGCAACCTTGTTTTTCAACGTCTTTTTGCAAGTTTTCAATTTTGCTCTTTACGCTCTCGCCTGCCGCTTTGTCCGACAAAAACCATGCTTTTGTTGGTTCGACTTCGGGACGATTCGTCCAAATCTCGTCGATGATTTCGCCGCAATCGACGATTTCGACGCCCTTCACCGCCTTTTTCAACGCCTCTACGAATTCAACAGTTGCCGTTGCGAAATCGAAAGCGATTTTGGGACTGTCCGACAGTTTTTTGACAAATTCGAAAATTGTCGGCACGCCCTCTTCTCCCGATTTCATAAGCGTCGTATCCGTGGTTTTAAGCTCTCTTGCCGCTTGAATGAAGTATCTTCCGTCCGTCCAGAGATACGCGCCGTCTTTCGTCACCAAAAGCGTGCCTGCGCTGCCGGTGAAACCGCTCAAAAACTCACGCGTTTTGAAGTGATCGACGATATATTCGCTGCCGTGATCGTCGCTTGTAAACACCAAGTAGGCGTCTATTCCGCTTTCCTGAACGTACTTTTGCAATTTGATGATGTCTTGTTTCATATTCAACCCGTATTCACGATTGCCGCAACAATCGTGCCTTTAAAGTGCGACGTTTTTATGCTCGCACTTCGCTTAAATCAATTGTTTTTTTGAAGCAACCCAGCCTTATTTAAGCAATCTCGCTTCCTTTTAAGCAATCTTGCTTTATTTTCAAACAATTATAACACCATACTCGAAGTATGGCAATATATTATGTCGAACAAAAATCCGTCTGTAATCCCGTCGTTTTGTCCCTTTCACTTTTTCAAAAAGGAAAACAACCCCTTTTTCACGTACGGTTTTTCCACGACTTCCGAAACGTTGTAGCCGTCTTTTTGGATTGCATTTTTGACGATTTGAGCGTCTATGCTCTCGTCGCAAACAACCACCGTCTTGCCCTCGACGTGCGATGACGTCACTTTTTTGACGCTTGCCGCCTTGCGCACAGCGTCGTTTACGTGGCTTTCGCACATACCGCATTGCATGCCTTCCACTTTGAGGATAATTTCTTTCATATATGCCTCCGAAAACTTGATTTTTTAAGTTTTTTACGTCTCGCAAAGTTGATTGTAAGTCCTTTGTCGATTTTTCAAACTCACATCACGAAAAGTATATCACCGAGCGGCGAATTGTCAAGAAAATATGAAATATATTTCATATTGAATCGTTTTGTTTAATTTAAAAAACTTATAAAAACGCTCGATTGCAATAGAAATCTCTGTCTTGATGCAATCGAGCAAAATATTTTTCCGGTTCACGCTCAAAGTTCTATACGAGAAGACAAGGCGCGCGACAAGGTGCTTTCGTCGGCGTATTCGATGACGCTACCCTCGGGCAATCCTCTTGCTATACGCGTAACTTTTATGCCCATAGGCTTGATGAGGCGCGCGATATACATTGCCGTCGCTTCGCCCTCGACGTCGGGATTGGTTGCCAAAATCACCTCTTCCACGCCGTCCAAACGGGCAAGCAATTCCTTGATGCGAATGTCGTTCGGGCCGATATGCTCCATAGGCGAAATAACGCCGCCCAAAACGTGATATACGCCCTTGAAATCCTTGACTTTTTCAAGTGCAACGATGTCTTTCGGCTCTTTGACGACGCAAATCACGCTTGGTTTGCGAGTTTGGCAAATATCACAAATCTCGTTTTCGGTGTAATTGCCGCAAATTTTGCAAAAATGCACGTTTTGCTTCACTTCGCGTATTGCGTCGACAAGCTCATTGACTTCCTCTTCGGGAGAATTGAGAATTGCGTACGCATAACGCGCCGCGGTTTTTTCACCCACGGACGGAAGTTTTGAAAGTTGCGCGATAAGCCTTGCGAGCGGTTCGATATACTTCATTTCAAATCACACTTTTCAATTTCGCTTGCTCTCGTTTATGCATGCATAAACGCTTACGCTTGCGATTGCGGCTTAAAACAAGCCGCCTGCGTTGCCCAAAGGTCCGAGCAAGTCTTTTGAGAGTTTGTCCGCTTGCGCAACAGCGTCGTTGAGTGCCGCAAGAACCATATCTTCGAGCATTTCGACGTCGTCGGGATCCACCGCTTCGGGTTTTATGGACACCGAAACGGGAGTTTTGTCGCCGGTGATCGTCACTTCGACCATACCGCCTGCCGCACTGCCGGTGATTTCGGTTTCCGAAATTTCTTGTTGAGCCTCTTGCAATTTTCTTTGCATTGCTTGGGCTTGTTTCATAAGTTGTTGCATGTTACCGCCGCCAAATCCGCCGTATCCCATGTTGTTCCTCCGAGTTGTTATAAAAATTGTTGCGTGCCTAGCACGATTATTTGCTTTGTTTGCGCCCGATTTCGTTTGCTTATTTTATTTCCAAAAGCGAGCCGAACATCTCCTTGACAAAAGGCAATGCCTTGTCCTCGTCGAGATGTCTTTCCGTTTCGATGACAAGCCTACGGTGCGACTCCACGCTCTTGAAAGCGGCGTTTATCGCGTCCCTGTTTCTTTTGTCGTCAAGCAAGTTTAGCGTTGCAGCGTCTGCGACTTTGACGTGATACTCGTCGTCCGACATATCGAACCGCGCGTCTTGAGTGGACAGCGCAAGCAACGTGTATCCGCTTTGTCGAAGTTCGGATGCTACTCTGAGCCACACCTGCCTCGCATCCGTCACGACAGGTGCCGACTCAAAATCCGATTTCCTCGCGTTTGCAAGCATTTTTTCAAGCCGAGCAACCCTCATCTGAAGCTCCTCGACTTTGACGTCTTTATCTCCGCCGCTCGACGCAAGCACGACTGCCGCCTCGAACAAAATGCGGTGTTGTGCGCTATATCTGAACTCTCCTTCGAGCGACGACATAATTTTCATTATGCCCATACACTTTTCCGTCGAATATTTTTTTGCCATTTCGGCGAGCGCGGAATATATGGCCTCGGGCAAGGCGAGCAACGTCTTTGCCGTCGAGCAATTTTTGATGTATAGAACGTTTCTGAAAAGCGTGGCAAGGTCTTGCGCAAGGATAGGCACGCTCTTGCCGAGGTCGCAAAGGTTTGCAACTTCTTGAAGAGCCTTGTCCGTATCTCCGTCCGCAATAGCGGTTGCGAGCGATTGAAGTTTTTTTGGGTCGGCAGCACCCAAAACTTCCAAAACACCGTTGTAGGTTACGTTTGAGTCGCAATAGCTCACGCACATATCCGCAACGGACAATGCGTCGCGCACGCTTCCCGCGCCTGCCGACGCGATGAGATCTACCGCCTCGTTTTCGTATTTGACGCCGATGTCGTCAAAGATGAAACGTATGCGTTTTGCAATCACGCCGTTTGGAACAAGACGAAAATCGAAACGCAAGCATCTTGACAAAATCGTGGCAGGAATTTGATGAATCTCGGTTGTCGCAAGAATGAAAATCGCATGAGAAGGCGGTTCTTCGAGCGTTTTGAGCAGGGCGTTGAAAGCCGCCTTGGAAAGCATATGAACTTCGTCTACGATGTAGACTTTGTACTTGCCCACCGTCGGCGGAAAACCGATTTTGTCGGTAAGCTCTCTTATTTGGTCGACAGAGTTGTTGGAAGCGGCGTCGATTTCAAGAATATCGAAGTTCGAATTGGACGCAAGCTCAACGCAGTTTTCGCACTTTCCGCAAGGCGAACCGTCCGCAAGAGGAGAAAGGCAGTTGACCGCCCTTGCAAAAATCTTCGCAACGGAAGTTTTGCCCGTGCCTCTCGTGCCGGTGAAAATGTACGCATGCCCGACGTTGCCGTGAGCAATCTGATTTTTGAGCGTGCGCACGATATGATCCTGCCCGATGACTTTGTCGAAAGTGTCGGGACGATATTTGCGATATAAAGATGTATATGCCATAGAAAATATTATAAACTAATTTATTCGATATGGCAAGAATAAAAAATACTCTCAAATACAATTCATCAACGCTTGTCTGCAAAGCACTCCTTGCACGAGTTGATACCTCAAAGAAGCCGTTGCGTAAGCGTCGTTTTTTGAAAAATCCACGTTGTCCAAAAGCGCGAGCGACGTCACCAACCCGAGTTTTATCTGCGTGATTTGCTCCTCACTGCGATTTGCCGTATTTTGATAAAAAGCGGACTTTATATCCTCGATTTGCGCTTGTAAAACCTTGATTTCGATTTTTGCCTCCTCAACGCTTATCTTCGATTCGTTGAGCTTGTTCGACAAATCGTACAAGCCGTCGAAAAAGACGTCGAAATAGCAAAGAGCCTCCCCGACCGCGCTTTTTATATCCTCTTTGCACCACTTGAAACTGCCCTCGGAAATATCGTAGCGTTTAAGGTACAAACTTTTGTCGGACAGTCCGGCAAGCACTTTTTTTGCGTCCTCCTCGCTTTTGTAAACGGCGTATATAATCTCGATTTCATCGCCGCTTTGCACGTAGCCCGCGCCGCCCCTTGATTTTATCATCTCAGCACTTTGTCTTGCAGTGCTTATATCCGAATAGCCTTTGCAAGCGATTGCCCACATCGTTTGCGACTTGCTTTCGACCTTGTTGAAAACGCTCAAAAGCCCGCCCTCGGAAAACGATACGCAAAGCGCGAGCGTAAGCATGATACAAAGCACGATGGTGCACACCACGATTATATTGTCTTTGGCGATTTTCCGCATACTAAACCATATGCAAACGCTTTGAAAAATATGGACTTAAATTGCAAAAAGCGGAACGCAATTTGCGTTCCGCCCTTGTTTTATCGACAACGATGATTATTCTTCGTCTTTGTCGCAGTCCTCTTTCTTGTCGCAATCCTCGCAATTTTCATCGCAAGTCTTTTGTTCGATTGCAACCGCCTGATTGTCTTCGTTGGGGAAGATCGTTTGTGCAGCGCCCTCTTCTTCGATGACGTTTTCGCTTGCTTCGCGTGCGATTTCATCGATGAGTTCTTCACTGCTTTGTTCTGCTTTTGCGTGCTTTCTCGCTTCGATTTCGGCTTTTGCTTCTTGTTGTTGTTTTTCGTTGAACTTGTAGAAGAAGAGCGGAATAACCGTCAGGAAGAAGCTGATTGCCGCAATACCTACAAGCATAAACCACATTGTGTCTTTGCCTTCCGGAGTGACGGAGCTTGCGTCGTTTGCCGCAACGCCTGCCATGTAGTAAGCAAGAACGCCGACGAATGCGCCGACCGCCATACCGATCTTGTTGATGAGGGTTTGCATTGCAAAGCAGATGCCTTCCGCTCTCTCACCGGTTTTGAGTTCGAGATACTCGACGGTGTCGCCGATCATAGCGTAAGTGACGATGTTGCCAAAGCCCGACGGAATACCTGCGATAACGAGTGCGATAAGCAACACGACCGTCGTTGCGGTGCTTGTGTATGCGCCTCTGTCGCAAGCGATACCCACGATAAACGCAATGAGCATCGCAACGCCTCCGACGATATGCGACCAGATGTAAGTGTTTCTCTTGCCGAACTTTTTGGTGCACCAAGGCACGAGCAAGGACGCAATAAGTCCGCCCGGCACGATTGCCATGGTAAAGAGCGAATACATGGATTCCTTATCCATAATGTATTTTGCAAAATACAAACCGCCGGTGTAGGTGAACAGCATTCTCGCCGCGCCGCCGATACCCGACAAAACGATGAGCATCAAAGGCTTGTTTTTGAACAAAAGTTTGAGATTGTGTCCGAGCGAAGGCGGATTTTCGGTGGAGATGTTTCTTTCCGTCGTATTCTTAAATCCGAGAAAGAAAAGCGGAACTGCGATCACACAGCAAACAATCGCAATTACGAAATAGATCCATTTGAGCATTTCGCCTTTTGCCACGGGATCCAGACCTTTGGTCATATTGTCAGTGATGATAGGAGTGATGACGGTGACGATACCTGCGCCTGCCGTGCAGAACAAACGCGCGATTGTAAGCAAATTGCCTCTGCGATAGGTGTCGTTGCTCATTGCGGTGGAAAGTCCCCAATAAGGAACGTCGGCAACCGTATATATCATGCCCCAAACGACGTACATAACAGAGATTGCGGCAAAACCGCCGTCGCTTTGGGGATACCACGGCAAGAAACAGATTGCCGTCATGATTGCAATCGGGAACGCCATCCACTTCATATACGGACGGCATTTGCCCCACTTCGTACGAGTGCGGTCAACGATAGAACCCATGATAGGATCGTTGAGAGCGTCGAAAATACGCGCGCCGAGCATAAGGAATGCGACGGCAAGTGCGTTGAATCCGATTGCGTCCGTCATAAAGACGGTCAAATACGAACCGATGATCGTGCAAATGAGGTTTTGTCCGAAACCGCAAAGAGAATAACTGAAACCTTCCTTGGGTTGCATCTCGCCGTCACCGGGAGTGGAACCGAAAAGTTTGTGAGTAAGCGCGTTGATTTTCTCTTTTGCGCTCACCTTTTGAGTTGCTTGAGAATTTTCACTCATAATTTCACCCTGTAGCGATAAATTTTGTTAAAAAACAATACTACTTGCATTAGTATAACAGCAAGTTTTGCAACAATCAACCCAAAAATTCAACAAATTGTAATTTTAATTAGGTTTTTAATATATTGAACAAACGTGTAATAATTGTCTAAAAACGCAAACTCGCCTGTGTTATTGTCAATTTGTTGCGCGAAATTTCA
>FR895500.1 GCA_000434435.1 Firmicutes bacterium CAG:475 | reverse complement strand
GCGAACGAGGCGGATTGCTTTGCAAACGCCGAAGCCCAAACACGTGAGGAAGGGGGAAAATTGCAATATAGTAGTTATATAGGGGAATGCCCGAAGGGAAGGGGTGATGTTGCATTTTAAGTTCGCAACGCTCGCTATTGTAGAGAAAGAACTATTGTATAAAATCTTTATCTTTGCGCATGCTAGCTCAAAAGGAGGTGTGATATGGAAGACAAAAACCTTGTCAAAAGAGTTGCCGAACTCGGCAATATGAACGTCATGATATTGTTCCTTTTGGTTGCGTTGATCGCATTGTCGGTGGGGCTTGCGTTTTTCTTTCTCGTGCCGGGAGCGGTAGGCTACGGCATAGGCATAACGATGTTTGTTGTGGCAGGCTTGCTCTTTGTCGTGGGCGAAATCAACTATTTTTCTAAGATGAAGAAAATCCAAACGGAATGATCAAACTCAATTGCAACAAAAAAGCAGCCCTCGAAGTGAGGACTGCTTTTTGTTGTTGATTGAGCGTCAAGCGGCGTTCCAACTTGTGCCGTTGTAGGTGTAGGTCTTGCCTTTTTCAAGAGCGGTGCCGCCGGTATAAGAGTATTGATTATAATGGTGCGTTTTCTTATTCGGCCATATTCCCGTCGTGAAAGTTTCATCTGTTATTGTGCAAGAGCCTGCGCCGAAGCGAGCGGTTTCTACATATTTTGAAGTATAGAAGAAAGTCCCTGTATTTGCAAGCGCGGCAATTTGAGATGTGTCACCGCTGTTTCCTTCCGAAGAAGATACACTCAAGCCCGCAGAAGATGCAATACAGACTTTTGCGCCATTGTTAGAGGATTGGATATTACCGCCGAAAGCACCGTTTATATTAAAAATTCCATTTACAACAAGCGATGCGGCAGGTTTGTTTGGATATACCGCACCGCCGAACTCTGTATCTGTGAAAGTGCTGTATATTATTACGGATTTATTGGTTGTAAGTGTAGCGTTTTGTGCAACCGTGACGTTGCAACCTGTCAAAATCTTATAATCATACGGTGCATTTACGTTTGTTGCTGTGGTGCCGTCGCCGATATTTATATCATAGAGCCAAGACAATGGGAATTGAACGTCGGACATCTTTACGTCAACACCGCTTACGGTCAACACCAAGTTTCCGATTTCGGCATTACCGATAATAGTCAACGTGGTTTTGGAATCGTTGTACGTTTTTCGCAAATAACTGTTTCCGTCTTTCAATATGATAATTCCGTTTGAGCCGATGACTGTTATTGAATCTGTGTTGTGCTTACTGCTTGCATACAAGTCCACGTATGCAGTGTGCGATGCACCGTAGTAGTAAATTTGTACACATTGAATATTTGGCATCTCGTATTGATTGAACGGAGAAATGCCACCTTTTCTAAACACTGTCGTTGTATTTGTACCGCCACGGAAATCTCTTACGACAAACGGGCTGTAAACATTTGATCCATTATTAAAATAAGCAATGCCCGAACCTTTTACATATCCACGTGCAACAAGAGTAGATCCGTTATTAAATTGCAGTGTACCGTTGTTGATAAGTTGACTATGAGATCCAGAAGTGTGTCCTTCCAATATGCCGCCTTCGGCTCCAAGAAGGCCTCTAATCAAAATAGTACCGTTTACGGTGACAACACAATTTTTTATTGTGAGCACGGTTTTTATATAGTTATTATTTTGATCAACAAAGCCTTTTTCGCCGCTACCATACAAATTATTTATTTTTGAAGGCATAGCGTCATATGTGTCGCTGTCGCTTGGCAAAATCAAGGTTACGCCGCTCGGAATAGTAAGGTCGTTGGCGATAAAAGCGTTTCCGAACAAGGTTGCCGTTGTGCCTTGCGCCACGGCGTCTTCAACGGTGTATTTGACGCCGTTCACTTCCGCAGCTTTCACTTTGAGGGTGGGGTTGATGACTTCCGCTTTGTAGTTGGCGGTTTCGGTTATGGACACGGCAAGGGTGTACACGCCGCCGTCCTTGATTTCCGTCACGCCGGACGGAGCCGCGATTGCAACCGAGATGACAAAACCGTTGTCCGTGTTGTCGGATTTTATCATTGCCTTCACGGTGTCAAACGAAATTGCGCTTCCGCTCCAATCGTATTCGAGCGTGCCGTCCACGCGGAGATTTGCCGCCGCTTTTTCAAGACGGATTTTGATTTTCGCCTCGTAGACGTTGTAGTTGGTGCTGTCTTGGCAGAAAGTCACGTCATAGCCGTCCGTATTGTCGCAAGTGGGAACGATTGACACATTTGCCCACGCAAAGCCCGTTGAGAGTTTGTACGCGTCGAGGGAAGTGTGAGGATTGTACGTGCCTTTCAAATCGTTCTTTGCTATCTCTGCGTTGACAAAGTCCGCAGAGTAGTCCGCTTTGTTGACGGTGAGCCAACTTTGAGCTCCCGAAACATCGAAATCGGCATGCTCGCCCGTGGCGCGGATTTCGTACAGTCCGACGACATCGCCTTGTTTATAGTCGCACGTGACGGAGATGACGATTTCGCTCGTTTTGTCTTTTGCATATTGATTGAGAGTATCGTCGTAGGTGACGTGACAACCCGTCGAGGCGGGCGTAAACGCTTGTCCGTACACGGTGGTTTGGTCGGCAAGTCCTTCCAATCTCACGGCTGCTTTTTCAACGTACAAATACGGATTGTCGTACGAAATCGTATAGTTGTCCGCAGACAGTCCGCTCATGGAGATTGCAAACGAACCTGCGTGTTTTTGGGTGAGATAGTCGCATGCAAAGGCAAGCGTGCCTTGCAAGGCGGATGCGTCGTCACCGTTTACGAAACCGCGATAATTCGCAACGAGATTTGCGTCTTCACCAAACACGATATGCAACGAATTTGTGTCGATACCGACGTTCAACTTTGCTTTTTGCACTTTTAAAGTGCCGTTTGTGACGGAATCCGCCGACAAATCGTATCTTTGCGCCATTTTGTCGGACATTGTGATTTTTACTTGGTACGAGCCTGCGCCGAGGATTGTCGGGACGGGCTTACAAACGTCGCCCGACTTATATTCGATGCCGAAATGCTTTGCGTCGTTTGCAAGCAATCCGACGTTCGTATATGTGATTTCGATTTCCTCTCCGTAGGTTGCAAACAGACTGCTTTCGACGAGCGTCAGCGTAAGCGCGCGCTTTGCCACGACAAGTTTAACCTTGCTTGCGTCAACGGTGTAGTTGGCGTTCGACGAGGTTGCAAACACCTCGTATTCGTTTGCGAATTCGCCTTTGATATAAGACGTGGAAAGCGTGATAAAGTCAAGCGTTACGCTCACCGAGTCCGACGTGAAGCCCACAAGTTCGGGGCAATCCTCGCCGTAGGTTACGGAGTAGGTTTTTGCATCGAGCACGACTTTCTTTGCGCCGACGGTAAGAGTGCCGTTTACGCTTGCAAAGTCGTAATTTTTGTGCGTTGCGGTTGCCGTCACGGCGTATGTGCCTTTGTCGTTGCCGACTTTATAGTCGCATGCAAGCGTAACGACGACATCGCTCGTATCCTTTTCAAGCACGCCGTCAAGCGTGAATGCGCTTTGGCCGAGCGTGAAGTCGTCGCCGAAAATCGCCGTTTGATTTTGAGCGGTTACGGTCGCATGCTTCTTTGCGATTTTCACCGTGAATTTTCCCTCGTAGGGCGTTGCGCCCTCTTTGGTCAATCTGAAAGACACGACATATTCGCCTGCGTCGACAAAGGACGGTCTGCCCGTTTGCTCTATGCCGTTCACGATATACGTGACGCTCGTGCCTTCCTCGACTTCAACGTACACCTCGTGCGCATTGCCGTCGTAAACCTGATTCGTGAGGTTGCGCACGGTGTGAGCTATCGTGATTTCTTTGATTTCGACGGTAAGACGGTAGGTTACGACATAGCAATCTTCGACGTTTTCGCCGTCTTTGTTGACGATAGACAGGGGAGTTGCAAACTCGAAATCTTCACCGAGCGCACCGTTTGCAACGTAGATTGCGATGTTGCCGCTCGTTGTTTGGATGCTACCGCCGAACACGTCGCTTTCAAACGCGTCTTTTACGTGCCCTGCCACGTCGAAACTTGCCTTTGCACCGTCGTTGAACGCAAAGTTGTGATCTTCGTGCTCGATAACTACGGCGCGCTTCGTCACCGTGAGAGTGCCGGTCGTTAGGTTATATTCATAATTTCCGTTGTCGTTAATCGTCGGGGAAATCGCGTACGTCGTCCCGACCTTTGCGCCTTGTTTGTAGGAGCATGACAATGTGATTGAAGGCACGTCGCTTTCGACAAAAGGCGTGTCCGTTGTGTAGGTGAAAGTCGGTGCTGCGTTTCCGTAAACTACGGTTGCGTCTTGCACCGTCAAAGCAATAGGCTTTTTCTCAACGATGAGATATGCGTCCGAGTTGACGTTGACGATATAGTTTGCATTCTTTTTGGCGTCCGAAGCCTCGGGCACGTTTGCGGAAATCGGATAACGTCCGACGCCGCTGCCTGGTTTGTAGTAGCTACAGGAGAGGGTATATTCGATTTCGTCGTTGCCGTACAAGTCGTTTATCGTTGCCGTAAACGAGGGCGCAACATCACCGAAAATCACGCTCTTACCCTCGATTGTGAGAGTTGCGGTTTTCTTTTCTACAACCAGTTCGCTCGTGTTGGGTGACATGTACGTGTTCAAATAGTAGTTTTTGCTTGCCGAATCCGTAAGCGTTGCAACGATTTGATATCTTCCGATGCCGTTGCCTTGAGTATAGTTTGTTCCAAGCGCAATAACGTCTTTTATATCGTCGCCTTTAAACAAGCCGCTTGCCGTGACGATTGAATAGTCGGATACGAAAGCGGCACCGTAAGTGATTGTTTTGTCTTTCATCTCGATTACGAGAGTGGCGCGATTTACGGTGAGCTTGCAATTGGTGATCGTCAATTCGACGTTGGGATTTTCTTCCGCGGTTGCCTTGATATCGTAAGTTCTCGCCGAATTGCCGGCTTTGTATTCGCAAGAAAGCGTAAACATTATTTCTTGACCGAGAACGTAGGTTACGTCTTGGGTTTTCGTAAACTCTTCGCCGTAGGTTACAAAATATTGTTTTCCGTCAAGAGTTTGTTTTGCCTTGTTTATCGTGACGGTGAAGCTGCCTTCTTCGGTCTTGTAGTGTTGACGAGAAATTTGGAAATATACGGTGTACTCGCCTGCGTTGACGAGCGTAGGAACGTCTGCGCTCCAAGCCTCGTCGTCGCTGTTTGAGGTTTTGTAAAGAACTTTGCAGTTTTCCGTGTTTACCGCAACGCCTTCGATTTTGGGCATCGGAAGGTTGTAAGTAAGCTCGATGTCGCTCGGTTGCGTATATACGATGGCCGCAGGGGTGATAGTCGCAACGACGTTTGCGGTCAACTCGTAATTTGAAGAAACGACGTTGCCGTCCTTGTCAACAACCGTGAGCGACACCGGCACCGATTCGTTTTCGTACGTGGCGGGGACGTTGCCCTTCGTTTCGACTTTGAGCGTTGCCGTATCGCCGTCCAAAAGTCCGTTTATCGACTCGTTTGAAAGGGTGGCGGAAAGGGGTGTTCCGTCGTATGCCTTTTCAAACGCAACGGAATCTTTTATAGTCAAAGCTTTTTTGTCGACGTTGATCGTTGCCGTTATCGCGCCGTTTTCGCCGATGATATTGTAGTTGCTTGCAACAAGTCCGCTTAGCGTAATCGCATACGTGCCAACGCCCGAACCTTTAGAGTACGTGGTTGAAACCGTTGCGTTGCTCTTGTTTACGACGCTCTCGTTCTCGCCGTACTTAAAGCCGTTGAAGTGAAGCGTGTATTCGGGCAAATCTTGACCGTAAACGACGTTTATATTGTCGATTATTGCGGTTAAAGTTGCTTTTTCGACTTTTATCGTTGCATAAGCGGTTGCCGACACGGATGTATAACCGTCTTTTGAAGCGGTGACTTTTACGCTTATTCGCTTATCGCCTGCCTGCACGTTTTCGATTGCGCAAGCGGTGTTGTCTTGTGTGCTTGCAAGAGCGTTGCCGTTTTCGTCAAACCACTCGTAAACGTAGGTTATGCCGCTCGGCGCGACGTCCTTATTAATGCTCGCGTTGCAAACGTCGCCGTAAACGAAAGAGGTTTTGTCTTGCGGATACAGCACGTTGATTTCGGGTGCGGACGGAGATTGAAGAGCGTACGTTGCGGTGTAAGTTACGTCTTTTGCGTATTTTGCGTCCGCTTCGATTTCCTTGCCGTTTTCGTCAACCCATTTTGCAAAAACGAAGCCCGTCGGAATTTTGTCCTCGTATTCGTTCGTTTGCGGCAAAACGATAGTGTTGCCGGCTTTTCCGCTTGCGGTCTTGACGACGTTGCCCTCGACTACGAAATTGACGGTGTAGGCGGTTTCTTTAAATGTGGTATTCGCATAGATTGCAAGGTCGCTCGTTACGCTTGAAAAATCGCCGTTCCAACCTACGAAGATTTCGTTTTCTTCAAGGCAATCCGCAATTCTTTCGGCAGTGGGCGCAACCGCGGCTTTTCCGTATTCGGCGGTCGTGGTTTTGACAAGGGTATCACCGATGTAGAAGCTGACGGAGAACGTCTTGATTTTCCATTGAGCATAAAGAGTCGTGCCGAGTCGGATTTTGGACGGATCGAGAGGTTCGTTGCCGTCCTTATCCATCGTCCAACCCGCAAAATCGTATCCCACGCGCGCGTTAGGCACGTAAGTTATATTTTTGGGATCGACGGATTCGGCATGGATTTCGCTTCCGTCGTTGGCGTCGAATCCGATTAGCACCTTCGCCCCTTGCGATTGCGAGTCTTTGTTGCACGCAACGAATACGCTTGCGCAGATCAGAGCAATCACCACTGTCAACAAAACAGCGGTTATTCTTGTTTTTTTGTTCATTTTTACCTCCTCTTTCCCCAAAGAATAGGTCTTGAGTAGCCTCGCTTGCAAAGCAATCCTATCTTATACTTTGCAATCGTATCGGCATGCAAACGAGCATATTGCCGATAAGTTGTCTTTTGGTTGATTTCTATATAAATGCTTACTATTTCGTATTTTTTGTTTTATTAATAGTGATTGCTTGCCGCGTTGAATTTGCTCGATGCGTCAAACATGACGAAGCGGAAGTTTTCGCCTCCTGCCGCCTTTGGCAACATTTCTCCTTGCATTTTGAGGTTTGAATCGCTAGAGTCTTTCAACACGCCTATGTTGACAAGATATTGTTTCATACTCTCGAACGTGTATTCGCTCGTGTCGAGGACGGAATAGTTTTTGCCGCCGCCGTAGAATGCGATGCCGCCGTGCACGTATTCTTTGCCTGCAAGACGGGATATGATATTTTCGTAGCCTTCTTGCTTGCACACCTCTCTGAGCATTTCGGGGATGTTGAGTTCAAGCCAGGCAAGGCCTTGTTGGTCGGATTTGAGGTTGACTTCTATAAGGGTGGAGCTGTCCACTTGCGCAAGCTCTTTCCAGTCGTCCAAAATCACGTTTCCCACAAGGCGCAGACGTGCAGGATAGCTTGTTGCCGCAAGCCCGTCCCAGCCGTTGAGATAGTTCAATCCCATCGTCGGCATATCCAGCATTGCGCCCGAGAAGTGACTTTCCATACCCACCGAGAAAAGACCGCTCGTGGACAAAACGCTGTCTTTGAGGGTTACGTCGGTGAGAATATAGTTGTTTGCGAAATAATCGTCGTTTGCGTATTCGTCGCACGCAGAGGTGTTGTGCTTGTCGTACGCTTTGCCGCTTGCGTCGGTGAAGGATGGCGCAAGATTGGCGGCGTTTCCTCTCAAATATCTGTTCGTGCCGACTTTGAGGATAAATTCTCTTGCGGTGTGCAATCTGCAACCGTCTATTGTTACGCGTATGCGTTCTTTTTGAGCGTTGACGGTGCCGGTTGCGTCAATCGAGCTTCTTCCGAACACTCTCATCGCGGTACGCCCGTTTTTGATACGGCAGTTGCGCACGGTTGCGTCGCACATAACTTCCAGTGTAGTACCTTTTTCGTTGAGAAGAGTAAGTTCGAGTTTGCTGTTGCCGTCGTCGTCTACGGTGTAGAGCGAATCGTCGTCGCAGCCCGCAAGAGTCAGATTGTCAAGCACGATTCCGTTTTTACGCACGAGGAAGGATATATTGTCTTGCGCCTTGACGGACGCAACGTCTATGCCACCCATATTTGCTGCAACGAAGTTGAGCGGACCTTTGAAGAGCGCGTATGCAGGCACGGTGTCCGTAAGCGCGCCTCTCAAATTGGTGATATACTCCGCACTTATAAAGTGTCCGTTGCCGAACACGTCGTTTTCAAACTCGAAACACACGTACACGTCGGGTTGTTCTTGTCCGAGGTTCGTGTAGTACTTATAATCGCTCGTTGTCTTTATCTTTTTGACGTGCGAGAGCAATTTTTGCGTGGTTTCCGTTTCGGAGTAGAGCGGGTTGCCCTGTTCGTCGGTAAGTTTTTCGCCGAGGTAAATATCCTCTTGCAAAACGATTTGTTTGCCGAGAGCGGTTGCCTTTTTCAGTTCGTCGTAATCTTTTACGTACGTGCCGTTCACCGCATTGAAAGTGAATGACGCCGGTTTCACGCCGAAGCGTTCGCCGTAAATCCACTCCGCCGTTACGGTGACTTCACCGGTGTCTTTGACGATGAATTTTACGCCGTTCGCCGTCGTGTCGACCGAAAGAACGGAATCGTTCGAGGACTTGAAAACTATGTTTTCAAACGGATATGCGATTTCTTCTTGCGACGTATCTTTGCCAAGAACGTTGTTGAAAAGTTTTGTTATATATTCCGCGGATACGATACTGCCGTTTTCGAACTTTTGGTTTGCGATTGCAAGTTTGCCGAGTCCGTGCGAGGCGGCGGTTTCGTTGAACATGATGGAAGTGTACGGCTTTGTGACGATAAGGTTTCTCGTTATCGTTCCGCTCGATTTCACCGCGCCGTTTTCAATCTTTTGCCAATCGATATGCAATTTGGTTTTTCCGCTTGCGATTGCCGATATGAAGCAGTATTTGCCCGATTGTTCGCCTATTTGAGCAAACGTTTCGTCGGCTATGCGCCAGCTGAAACTCAAATCGTCGTCGGGGTCGGAAGACACGGAGAATTGAGTCGTCGTTTCGTCGAGCAACACAAGGTCGGCGTTGCCGTCCGAGTTTCCGAACGAGTACACCGAAAACGCGTAGTCGGCAAAGGACAGTTTGAAATAGTAGACGGAAGACGAGTTGATTCTTATCGTGTACAGCAAACCTTCTATGGGGGAGTTGACCGCTTCCGACAAAGCGACGTCGATTGCGTACGCGCTGTCGCTTGCTCCGCTCAATTTGCGCACCGTATATTCCGCGTCTTTTGCGCCGGATATGCGAATATCGTTGGATTCTGCGTCTTTGCTGTCTATATACAGCGTAAAACTCGTCGTGCCCAAGGGCGCGGTTACGGTTGCGGTATCGTTTTTGTTTTTCGACGCTTCCCGACCGTTTATCATCACTTCGCCCGAGCGCGATACGTTCAGTTTTATCGTCTTTTCCACGTCGTTGCCGAAAGCGTCTTTGACGATTATCGACACTATGCCGTCCGTTTCGAAGTGAGCGTTGATTTTGCCGCTGACTTCGTTGATTTTGATTGCGTCGCCGTTTGCCGTCTTGTACGTTGCGCGCACGTTGGTTGCGGTTGAGGGATAAAAATCTCCCGACAAAACGTAAGAACCGGCGGTGATATTCGCTTTGAAATCCGTGTCGTCGCCATCGAGCAGGGTGATAGCGTTGCCCGCATTGTCCAAAAGCACGGGCTTGTAGGACAAAACGCCGCTCGAGCCTACGTTGAACACGACGCT
>FR895499.1 GCA_000434435.1 Firmicutes bacterium CAG:475 | reverse complement strand
CCATAGACTTGTATATCTCGAAAAGTTGCCCGCGCGTGAAATTCGGAAACTCGATGGTGTACGGCATTCTGCTTTTCAAACCTCTGTTGCCGTCCATAAGTTTTTCCATATCGTCGGTATATCCCGCCATGATGACGACAAGATCGTCTTTGTGATTTTCCATCTCGGATATGAGCGTGTCGATTGCCTCGATGCCGTAATCCCGACTGTTGTCGTCGCCTCTGTAAAGTGAATACGCCTCGTCGATAAACAACACCGAGCCGTATGCGTCGCGGCACATTCCGGACGTTTTGGGAGCGGTTTCACCGATATATTGTCCGCAAAAATCTCTGCCCTTGTATTCGTACAGATTGCCTATGCGCAACACTTCCTTCTCTTTGAGAATTTTGCCCAAAATCCTTGCCACCGTGGTTTTGCCCGTGCCGGGACTTCCGACAAAACGCATATGCAAACAAGGCTTTTCAAGTCCGTTTTGAGTCTTTGCAAGTTCGATTTGAGCAAGTATTTCTTCGATTTGGCGTTTGATTTGTTCACAACCGACAAGTTTGTCGAGCTGTGCCATTCCCTCGCCTTTGTCGTCTTTGTACGAGCATATTTTTCTTGCATCTTTGACGCCGATAATCGTTGCGTCTTTTGCGCCGTTCGACAAAGCAACTTGCTTTTTGTACACAAGCTCTTTGACAACCTTTTTGATGGTGTTAAGCCCGTAAAATTTACCGTCGCGTTTTTCCTCGGCAATGCGCTCGAAAAAGCATTGCCATGCGGCAACGGACATTTCCAAACCGTAATTCTGCAAATCGCGCCTTGCTATTTCTTTGGTTTGCACATTATCGAAAGGCGGAATGGACAGCACTCTTACGCTCATCAAATCGTTGAGCGACGTCGCAACTCTGCCCAACACGTCCTTGTCGACAAACGGCACTCTGAACGCAAATATAAACTTGTCGCTTGCCTTTTGCATGTTTTTGAGGAGTTTTTTAAAGTCCTCCGTGTCCGTTTTGTCAATCCACTTGCCGATGTCTATGCAAAGCAATTTCACAAGCTCGGAATCGCCGTTTTCAAGTACGTTGTACACAACGCTCAAATCTTCTGCAGGCTTGCTCGTCAAATCGAGTTTTATTTCCACGACGGATGAAAACGCCACTATCGACGCAAGCCCCAGCACCTCGACAAGCGTTGCAAACAATTCGAGATACGTCGAAAGTCCGCATCCGTCGCCTATGGAAAACAGATAACCTTGCGCCGCAAACACGTCTTGCGAACGTTTTTTCTTTATTATAGGCGCAACTTTCACAATCTCTTTGGCAAAATCCTTGAATTCCTTTGCGCCGACAAGTTTGTCGATTTTTTCAAGCGTATTGCCAAGAGGAGTGCTACCCTCGTCGTTTGCGGTGGTATCCTCGCCGTAAACGTCGTCTTCATCGTCATCAATGTTCGAAACGACGTCCTGATCGGAAAAAGTCAATGCTTCAATGCTATCTTTTCCGTATTTTTGCGTGAAAAAGCTCGTCACTTTCGACTTTGTTTTTTCAACGTCTTTCTCGTCCATTTCAAGCGTCAAATGAACGTATGATTCACTCACGACGGTAAACTTGCTAGCGCGAAGCAACTTGTCTTTGAGCATTTCGATCGGGAACTTCGAATCGTCTATGCGCGAAAGCACCCAGCCGTATGAAAGTTCTATACATAAAACTTTTTTCATTTGTTCCTCGTTTAGTATCAAATATTAAAATAATTATACAATAGTATCCGTTTACATTCAAGAATTTTTTATTCCGGCGACTGCCAAAAGCGACATCTATTGCTCGTTTTTCTTAAAATATAGATATTACACGCAAGTAAAAAAACCACGGCGCATTTTTCATCGTCGCATAGAAAAAACGACCTGCAATTTGCAAGTCGTTTTCCTTATAGTAGGTGTAAAGATTACTTGAGTTCTGCGGTTGCGCCAACTTCTTTGAATTTTGCAACAAGAGCTTCTGCTGCGTCTTTGGGCATTGCTTCTTTGACGGTCTTGGGTGCGCCGTCGACAACTGCTTTTGCTTCGACGAGGCCGAGTCCGGTTGCGTCTTTGACGGTCTTGATGACTTGGACCTTGTTGGGACCAACTTCTTTGAGGACGACGTCAAATTCGGTCTTTTCTTCTTCTGCGGGTGCTGCTGCGACTGCGCCGACTGCTGCGACGGGTGCTGCTGCGCTTACGCCGAATTCTTCTTCGAGTGCTTTAACGAAATCATTGAGTTCAAGGACTGTCATAGCCTTGATTTCTTCCATAAGTTTATTCAAATCTGCCATTTTAGTTTTCTCCGTTTAATTTATTTTTTGATTTTGCAGTCATGCTACTGCGATGGTTACTCTGCCTTTGCCTCTGCAATCTTGTTCAAGCAAATAGCAAGTTTCGAGATGGGTGCTTGCAAAGAGCCAAGCATCTTTGAGAGCAAAATTTCCTTTGAAGGAATTTCTGCGATTTGTTTCAAGCCTGCTTCATCGAGGAATTCGCCTTCGACCATACCGCACTTTGTCTTCATCTTGTTGAAAGCTTTGATGTTTTTGACAACGTACTTTGCAGGAGCAACGGCATCCGTGGATGAGAACGCAACAGCAGTCGGGCCATTGAGAGCTTCGTCGAATTGGGTGTAACCGAGTTCGTTGAAAGCAATCTTGACAAGACGGTTTTTCAAAACTGCGTAATCCACACCGTTTTCTCTGAGTTCCTTACGGAAAGCCGTATCTTGAGCGACCGTAAGACCCATGTAGTCAACGATGACGATGGACTTTGCAGAAGAAATTTTGGCCTTGATGTCTTCAACTTGTTGCTTTTTGGCTTCAAGAACTTCTTTGTTCATCTTTACCTCCTATAAAAGTTGGCGACTTTCGTCGCGAAATTTAAAAGCGTCATTCCAAAAGAGAATGACGCAATAATACCTTTTTGTATTCAGCTCATCCTCGGCAAGCGTTTTCACTTACGGCTCACGCCACTTGCTGTCTTTGGAACGCATATATAATACAATTTTTGTCGCATCTATGTCAACCAATTCACACAATTTCTTTGCGTTAATTTATATATTTTTATATATAGTCTAAAGCAAGATATACGCAGTTTATAAAGCAACGCATTATACACTTAAATGCAATCTCCCCTTCCTTACGTGTTTGTTCATCCTCTGCAAAAGTAACGTGCGTATACCTTAAATGCAACATCACCACTTCCCTTCGGGCTTTCCCCTACATACCTAAATTGTAATTTTCCCCCTTCCTCATGAGTTTGGACTTCGGCGTTTGCAAAGCAATCCGCCT
>FR895498.1 GCA_000434435.1 Firmicutes bacterium CAG:475 | reverse complement strand
CCTGAATAAGCGTTCGTTTATCCGCAATCCAAACACAGTTTGGATATCATCGTGCTTGCGTGATATCATCACGCAGTGATATCACCGCCACAGGCGATATCATTTATTATTCCGCAACTGCAACAAAGTTGCAATATCACTTGCGCAAAGCGCAGATATCACTGTTGCCGGCGGCAATAATGACGCCTATTTCGCTCTTTTGCTTGACAGCATTATTTGTTTTATTTATAATGGTTTAGCATTTATATATTTATATATAGTAGATAGCAAAAAAATAAAAGTCCTAAGAGACGGAGGAATATCATCATGAAACAAACCTACCAACCCAAGAAAAGACAAAGAAGCAAAGTCCACGGATTCCGTGAAAGAATGTCCTCGAAGAGCGGCAGAAACGTCCTTAAAAGACGTCGCAACAGAGGCAGAAAGAAACTCAGCGCATAAGGCGTAATCCGACATGCAAAAGCAATTCAGACTCAAAAAGAGGGCTGCGTTTGCCTACGTTTACCGCAAAGGCGAAAAAACGGCTGCAAGGGACTTGTTGCTTTTGAGCGCAAAATCCAAAGAGGGATTGAAAATCGGGTTGTCCGTGTCCAAAAAGGTTGGCAATGCCGTCACTCGCAACCACGTCAAGAGGCTGATTCGAGAGGCGTTGAAACCCATTATGGACAGAATCGACGACGGTTATATGTACGTTATCGTGGCATATCCGTCCATTGCCGAGAAAGATTTTTTCTCGGTGTCGAAGTCGGTCGAGCAAGCGTTTTTACGTGCGGAGAAACTCAGATGATAAAGAGATTTTGTCTGTTTCTTTTGCTGCTTTACAAGCGCACATTATCGCCGATAACGGGCAATCATTGCGCATACACTCCGACGTGTTCGATGTATTCGTACGATGCGATAAGTAAGTACGGCGCATTTGTCGGCATCCTTTTGACAATCGAGAGATTGCTTCGTTGCACTCCTTTTGCAAAGGGCGGCTTCGATCCCGTCAGAGAGAATTATCGAGGAAAAACTAAATGGTTAATTTGAGTTATCCGCACAAACGGAAATTGCAGATTTATCTCATCGCGGCGTTGCTCGCGATTTTGTGCTGCATTTTGGTTGCGTGCAACAGCGACAACTCCTATAGCGTTGCGGGCGAAAACGTCAGCGAACCCACTCACTTCATGGCAAAGTTCATGATAACTATCAACAATGCCCTCGGCGACGGCGTTGCGAGTTTCGGCTGGACGGTCGTTTTGTTTACGGTTATATTGCGTCTTATCCTTTCTCCTCTCGATATTTGGCAAAAGGTCATTTCGAGAAGAAACAACAAGGCAATGGAACGCATGAAACCGCAACTGGAAGCCTTGCAAGCAAGATATGCCGATGACAAGCAAAGATTGCAACAAGAACAAATGGCTCTCTACAAAAAAGAGAAGTATTCCACGATGGGCATGTGTTTGCCCACAATCGTGACTTTCGTTGTGTTCTTTGTCGTTTTTGCCGGATTCAGACAAATGGTCGGTTATCAATTTGCAAAGGACTACAAAGAGTGTGTCAAGGCGTACAACACCTCGATTGCCGAACAAATCGAAGCAAACAAAGACGCCGATTACATCGTTGACAACGGCGACGGCAAGTGGGATATCGACGATGTTGCAAAGACCGAGTCGGGTGCGGATTTCTACGCTGCGGCAAAGAAAAACGCTCAACACGCCGTTTACAATGTTTATTATTCCGAAGACCAAGTCACGATAAGAAGTTTCCTTTGGATTAAAAACATCTTTGTTTCGGACAACTGGGCGCAAGCGGTTCCCGACTTTGCGACGGTAACGGGACAAAAGGGTATGGCAACCTCCAAACTTACGGGCATCACCATTGACGAGTACAACGACGTCATGGCGGACGTTCTAGGTACGGGCGGCTACGGCAAGGACGGCAAATGGAACGGCTTGCTCATTCTTCCCATCCTGTCGATAGCACTCAGTTTCCTTTCCACAAAATTGCTTTCGGGCTCTCAGGCACAACCCCCTGCGCCTCCGCAGGACGCTCAAGGCGAGGGTGCGGAGAAAGCCCAGTCGCAACAACAAACCATGAAGATGATGCAATACGTCATGCCCATAATGATGGGCGTGTTTGCACTGTTCTATTCGGGTGCGTTTGCGCTTTATATGTTCACAAGTTCGTTATGCGCGATTCTGTTCCAACTCACTTTCAATCTTATCGCAAAACTCGTCGATAAGAGCAGAGAGGGGGCAAGCGGAGTTGCAAAAAGATAGGAGTTAAAATGGAAAAATCAATAGAAACACAAGCTTCGTCCGTCGATCTCGCAGTCGAGAAGGCGTTGGTGGAGCTGGGTGTATCAAAAGATAAGGTTGACGTGGAAGTCGTCTCGAAGGGCGGACTCTTTTCCAAAGCAAAGGTCAGAGTCACCGTCAAGGATTCCGTCGCCGACAAGATGGCGGAGTTCTTCAACGGCACGCTCTCGCGCATGGGGCTTGTGTCCCGCGCAACCGTAGAGGACAAAAACGGCACGCTTTATATCACGATCAGCGGCGACGACAGCGGCGTTGCGATAGGATACAGAGGAGAGGCGCTCGACGCATTCCAATATCTTGCGCTCACCTTCCTCAACGAGCAAAAATGCGATTTCAAAAAAGTGGTTGTCGATTGCGAAAACTACCGTGAAAAGCGCAGAGAAACGCTCACCGCACTCGCTCTCAAACTTGCTCAAAAGGCACTTCGTCTGCAAAGAAAGATTGCCCTTGAACCCATGAATCCGTTTGAAAGACGCATTATCCACAGCGCACTTGCTGACAGCGATATTGCAGAAACCACAAGCGACGGCGAAGAACCCAATCGTTATATCGTCATCATCCCCAAGGGTGTTGAGCTCAAAGACCAACGCCCCCTTAAAAACGGCGAAAGAGAGCCGAAAAAGGACGGCAAGAAAGGCGGCAGAGATTCTCGCAGAGGCGACCGCAAGGATTTCAAAGGCAGAAGAGATACGCGCGAGCGTAAACCCAGAGAGGAAGCGCCCGAAGCGCCGGACGGAAGAGTTTATCGCGGTTATTTCACCGAGCAAGACGATTTCGTGAAACCGGTTGCACAATCCGGACCGCCCAAATTCAAGAGCTTCGGCGGCAAAAAGAAGTTCTAAAAATTCCGAAAGGAAAAACTTATGAGTACGATAGCGGCAATTTCATCACCGATAGGTGCAGGTGGTATCGGCATAGTGCGCGTGTCCGGAGAGGACGCGCTTGCAATTGCCGATGCCGTTTTCATTTTTGCGCATAAAAACGCTCGAAAGAGCGGCGATTCGTCGTGCGAAAATTTGCAAGACCGCATAGACGAGAAAAAAGAAAACGGACTTCGCGAGGAATGGAAACCGCTTTATATGAATTTCGGCACTTTCGACGCAGGCGAATTTTGCGACAAAGGCTATGCCGTTTATTTCCCTGCAGGACGTTCATATACGGGGGAAGATACGGTTGAGTTTTATTTGCACGGCGGCGTGCGCATTATGCAAGGCGCGCTCGACGCACTGTTGCGTCACGGCGCAGTCATGGCAAAAAACGGAGAGTTTACAAAACGCGCGTTTCTCAACGGAAGGCTGTCGCTTGCCGATGCCGAAGGCGTCATCGATATGATAAACGCAGAGAGCGTTGCCGGCGTTAAAGCGGCGTACAGGCTCATGCAAGGAAACGTGTCGAAGTGTATCGACCTTATTCTCGAAAAGCTGGGCACGCTCATCGCAACGCTCGAAGCAACTCTCGATTATCCCGACGAAATGGAAGACGAGGTTTTGCCAACGCTTTCCGATTCCATAGAAGAAATACTTGACGACGTAAACAAACTCATCTCCACTGCAAAGAGCGGACGTATTGCAAAACACGGCATAAACGTTGCGCTTGCCGGAAATCCGAACGCAGGCAAATCGTCGCTTATGAACGCACTGCTCAAAGAGGACAGAGCAATCGTAACCGACGTCGCAGGTACGACGAGAGATACCGTAGAGGATAGTTTCGAGTGCGACGGCGTGAGAATCAATCTCATAGACACGGCAGGCATAAGAGAGAGCGACGACGTTGTCGAATCCAAGGGTATAGAGAGGGCAAAGCGCGCTTTCGAGGGCGCGGACGTGATATTGCACGTCATCGATACAACTGCCCCCGACGATACCGATTGGGATTTTTCGGGCAAGACGGTTTTTGAAGTTTACAACAAATGCGACGTGTCCCGCTTTGACAAAAAGTGCGCCGACAACGAGTTCGAGATAAGCGCAAAAACAGGCGAAGGCGTTGACCGTCTTGCGCATGCGATAGCCAAATTATACGCCGAAAACAAGATAGGCGACGGCGAAATAATTACATCGGAAAGACACATATCGGCACTTTACGAAGCAAAAACGGCACTTGAAAGTGCGATTACGTCGCTTGACGATACAATAGACTGCACGCTTATCGATTTGAGAAGGGCATACGACGCGCTCGGAGAAATCACGGGCAAGACGGCAACGCAAGACGTTGTGAACAGTATATTCTCAAAATTCTGCGTTGGCAAATAACTCTTTGCGACACCGAGCAATCGCAAATCGATTGCAAACGTTTTGTACGTGTTATAAAACGTATGTATAGTTTAATACGAAATACGACTATAAACCGACGTTTGTTTAAACGACAAACGGAATAAAACATGATATGGAAAAATTTGACGTCGTTGTCATAGGCGGCGGACACGCAGGTGTCGAAGCCGCGCTTGCAAGCGCAAGACTGAATAAAAAAACTTTGATGCTGTGCCTCGATTTCGGCACCGTTTCTTTTATGCCGTGCAATCCTGCCATAGGTGGTACGGCAAAGGGACATCTCGTCAAAGAAATCGACGCGCTCGGCGGACAAATGGGGCTTTCTGCGGACAAGGCGCTTTTGCAAATCAAAACGCTCAATTCGGCAAAAGGGCCTGCCGTATTTTCTCTTCGCGGACAAGAGGATAAGGCGCTTTATCACGAGATTATGCTCGACGTGGTGAGAAATACGCCGAATCTTACCGTGCTCGACAAAGAAGCGTGCGAAGTCGCAACGAAGGACGGAAAGGTCGAAGGCGTGATTACGACGGACGGCGAAAGGTACGATTGTAAGGCTGTCGTGCTTGCGACGGGCGTGTATCTCAACGGCGAGATTATCATCGGCGACTACGTCAAAAAGAGCGGGCCGAGCGGTTTTAGGGCGGCAAATCTCCTTACCGACAGCCTCAAAAAACTCGGCGTGCCCATGCGAAGATTTAAGACGGGAACGCCTGCGAGAATTTACCGCGACAGCATAGATTTTTCCAAAATGGAAATTCAGTTGGGGGATAACAGCGACAGATTTTCCTTTATGTCGCCACGCTCGACGTTTGTGGAAGAACCGTGCTATCTCACATATACCAACGAAAAAACGCACAAAATCATCCTTGACAACATAGACAGAAGTCCGCTTTACAACGGAACGATTTTGTCGATAGGCCCGCGCTATTGCCCGTCCATTGAAACGAAGGTCATGCGATTCAAAGACAAAGAACGTCACCAAATTTTTGTCGAACCGGAAGGCGCAAACAGCGAAGAAATGTACGTGCAAGGCATGTCAACATCTCTTCCGCACGACGTGCAGGAGCAAATGTATCGCACTTTGCCGGGGCTTGAAAATTGTCGCTTTGCAAAATACGGCTACGCAATAGAGTATGATTGTCTCGATCCTCTCGGGATGTTTCCTTCGCTTGAAAGCAAGGCGGTGGAGGGATTATTCTCGGCAGGGCAGATGAACGGAAGCAGCGGATACGAAGAAGCGGCGGCGCAAGGTTTGATTGCCGGCATAAACGCCGCAAGAAAAGTAGACGGCAAAGACGCTTTGATTCTTGCAAGGGACGAGGCGTACATCGGCGTGCTTATAGACGACCTTGTCACAAAAGGCACAAACGAGCCTTATCGTATGATGACGGCACGCGCGGAACATCGCATAATGCTTCGCCAAGACAACGCGGATATGCGACTTACGCCGATAGGCAGACAAATCGGACTTGTCGACGACGCAAGATACGCGCGTTATCTTGAAAAGAAACGCATGATAGAAAACGTGCTTGCCGCATCGCAAAAAACCGTGCAACGAAACAAGATTGAAAGTTTGTTTGCGCGTATAGGAGAGGAAATTCCGCAAAAAACACCGACTTTGGCGGAGTTGTGCAGGCGCCCTGCCGTTACACATACCGACGTAAAAGAATTTATAGATTTCGATTGCGACGACGAGGCGTTGTCCGCGGCGGTTGTAGAGCTTAAATACGAGGGATACCTCAAAAAAGAGCAAGCTGCGGTGAACGAGCAAAAACGACTTGAAAACAAACTCATTCCCAAAGATTTCGATTATGAGTCGATAAAAGCTCTTCGCATCGAGGCAAGACAAAAGCTGTCCGAAATTCGTCCGCTAAATCTCGGACAGGCATCGAGAATTTCGGGAGTATCTCCTGCCGACGTTGCGGTGCTTATCGTTGCATTGCGATAAAAGACACGACCAAACAGCCTTGTATCTGAAAATTTGAAAAAATAAAATGCTTGTAACCGTTCGGGGCAAGCATTTTTAGTATCGACTGTTTTTTTTGGACAAAAGACACAAAACCTATCGAAAAGAATTCGCCGCAAAAAATCTGTGCGGTTAGAATATCGAAAAATTTAATACTTTTTTAAGCAAAATTTTCAAAAATCACAATTCGCCCGTTTAGAATGCAGTTTTTGTTTCAAACGGCGGTCTGACTCTTGTTCGATAATGTAAGAATTGCAACTTTTTCGAATTTTGCAAACCATAAAATCTACAATTTTTACAAAAATTGTTAATTTTATTTTTCACTTTTGTAAAGAATTTTGCAAAAAAATTTAAAAAAATCAAAAAAAGTTACAAAAAACCCTTGACGAACCGATTTTTCGGTGCTAATATGTCAAATGTAATCAGGAAACAAAAATCTTGATTCTCAAACAGCTCATAATTTTCCCCCTTATCATAGCAAGCGGCTTTGGGTGTTCACCCGAGGTCGTTTGCGCTTTTATGGCGAAAGATTTAATAAATGCAATAAAGAGTATTGAAATATTATCTTTTGCGCTCGCCGTATTTTTTTCGGCTGTTTTGTATTCGCTCTTTCAGCGTCTGTTCTTTAATCGGCAGCTCTTTTATCGGTTGTTTTTGTCTTTGTTCTTTGTCGGTTGTTCGTTTCTCGATTGTGCGTTTACTCGCTTTCGAATATCTTTTTGATTTCGTCGAATATTGCGTCGGGAGACGACGAAAAACATTCGTAAGTTATTCTGATGTACGGTTCGGTTCCGCTCGGACGCACGATAAGCCTGCCCGATTTTGCGTACAGAGCGTTGACTTTGTTTATTTTTTCTTGAAAATCGCCGCTTGCCAAATTTTTTGACGGGTTTTCTGCGTAAACGTTTAGTTCGAGCATCGGATACGGCGTGAATTTGGGCAGACTGCCCACGGTGCGCTTTACTTCTAGCAACGACAGGGCAGTGACAAGTCCGTCCCCGGTGTTTTCTTTGTCGAGCATGAGAATATGCCCGCTTTTTTCGCCTCCCAACATACAACCGTGTGCCAAAAGCGCGTCCAACACGTTTTTATCGCCCACGTCCGCGCGCACGAGAGCAACGTTTTGATAAGCAAGTTCTCTTTGAAGTTTTGTGTTTGACAAAACCGTGCCGACGATAAAACGTTTTTTGAGCTTACCTTGCAAGCGATACAGCGTTGACAGGGCAAGCAGCATTGCGTCACCGTCGTATATTTTGCCGTTTACGACGGCAATAACCCTGTCTCCGTCTCCGTCGAAGGCAAAGCCGAACTCGTCGGGGCTTACTCTTTTTGCAAAACTTTCGATATGAGTCGAACCGCAATTCACGTTGACTTTTTCGCCGTCGCGAACGTTGTGTTCGGCGCACACGATTGCGCCGAGCGAAAGAAAAATCGCAGGGGCAAGCGTTGCAAAACAACCGTAGGCGCAATCTAGACGAACTTTTACTCCGTCGAATCTCGGAAACATACTTTTGACGTGTTTTGCGTACAAAAATTCTGCCCCGTCAACAATGCGTATGCGGTGATTTTGCGCCGATACGGTGATTTTCAATTCGCTCAATTTTTCATCCTCGGTGAGTGCGTCCGCGCACACGTCCACCAAAGATACGGGCGGTGTGGGATTGTTTTTCAATTCGACCAGTTTGTCGTCGAGGGCAATTTCCTCTTCTTTCGATAACTTTTTGCCGTGTTTTCCGAAAACTTTCAGTCCGTTAAATTCCGGCGCGTTGTGGGACGCGGTTATCATCACCGCATAGTCCGCTTTTTGAGTTTGCGCGGTATATGCAAGCGCGGGCGTTGGCAAAACGCCTGCAAGCCAAATCTGCGCAGAGCCTTCGAGCAGCCCTTTGCACAGTTGTTTTTCAATCTCTTTGGAGTGCGTGCGCACGTCGCGCGCAACTATAACTTTCGCACCCGTTTGCGAAAGAACCTTACCCAAAAGGTAAGGAATTTGCTTGTCGAGCAGATAATCCGCTTTTTGTCTGATGCCGTCCGTGCCGAAGTATTGCATACAAATCAATATATGCTCGGCAACGTGTATAGGAATGAGAAAAATTGCAAAAAACGGTCTGTTTTTGACGGAAAATGCCGTAAAAATCATCTGAAAAACGAGCCGAAAAAGCGGCTCGTTCGCATAGAAAATTTGCATTTAAGCAAGCGTTTTTATTATATCGTCGGCGGCGATTGCACCGTCGGCGCATGCGGTTACGACTTGGCGAAGAGTTTTTTCTCTCACATCGCCCACGGCGTAAACGCCGTCGATATTCGTGCGCATGACTTCGTTTGCGATTATATATCCCGCCGACGTTTTTTCAATGTTTTCAAAGAGTTGAGAGTTTGGTGTTTGCCCTATCGCAACGAATACTCCGTCAACCGAAAGCGATGTTAAAGTGCCGTTTTTGACGTTTTTAAGTGTGATTTCTGCAATCTTGTTCTCTCCGCTCAACGATTGAACGACGCTGTCCCACACGATTGACACGTTGCTTTTTTCAAGCCTGTCGCAAAGAATTTTGTCCGCACGCAAGGCGTCGCGTCTGTGCACAAGATAAACCTTGCCGGCAAGTTTTTCAAGATACAGCGCATCCTCTGCCGCCGTGTTTCCTCCGCCAATGACGGCAACCGTCTTGCCTTTGAAAAACGCACCGTCGCAAGTTGCGCAATAGCTTAAGCCTTTGCCGATAAATTTCTCTTCGTTTTCGACGCCCAGTTTTCTTGCGCTTGCTCCGCTTGCGATAATTACGGTTTTGCTCTTTATTTCTTGTCCGCTTGCAAGAGATATGCGTTTTGGGTTTGTATCTAGCGAAAGGGAGGAAATCTCGTCAAACACAAATTCCGCTCCGAAAGAGGCGCATTGTTTCATCATCGTGTAGCAAAGGTCGAATCCGCTTGCCGAGATTATTCCGGGATAGTTTTGGATATCCGCTGCGGTTTGCGCCTGTCCGCCCACGCTTTTACATTCGATAACGGCGGTTTTCAGTCCGCCTCTTGTTGCGTATATAGCGGCGCAAAGACCTGCGGGGCCTGCGCCTATAATCGTTACGTCGTACATGTTTTCACCTCGAAAAGTATTATATAGTGAGTGTTGAAAGTAGTCAATGAATTAGTTATGCTCCCTCTTTGCTTTTGGGGCAG
>FR895497.1 GCA_000434435.1 Firmicutes bacterium CAG:475 | reverse complement strand
CTCGTGTTCCGTCTTTGAAGTTGCACATACCGTTTATAAGAACGCCCTGAATGAGTGTTCGTTTATCCGCTTGCGTGCAAAGCACGCTAAACACCAAGCAGACTCAATGTTTTGAGAGGGATATTTGTGCGTCAGACAAGGAATCGCTCCTCGAGCGGCAATCCCAACGTACTAAGCCGTACGTGAATTGACGAACGAGGTGCGATGACGCGGTATCACGCCAAATAGTGCGCTTAAATGACTTTGCCTTTGACAACCACCATCGGATAAGTCTCATACCCACTCAAAACTCTGCCCGGTTGAATGATGACGTCTTTGTCGGTGATGGTGTAATCGAGGGACGCATTTTCCATGACGATGGTGTCTTCCATGACGATGGAGTTGCGGATGACCGCGCCTTTGCCGACCTTGACGGAACGGAACAAAATTGAGTTTTCAACGGTGCCGTCGATGACGCAGCCGTCTGCTATGATGGAATTTTTGACGTTTGCGCCCTCTTTATACCTTGCGGGGACGCTGTCCTTGACCTTGGTGAGAATGGTGGAGTGCTTGTAGAAAAGTTCCTCTCTCACTTCGGGTTTGAGAAGGTCCATGCTGCGCTTGAAGTAGGTGGGGATACGGTCGATGACGGCAACGTATTCCTTGACTTCGTAGTTCATGATATAAAGGTCTTGCAAATTCTCTTGCAAAATATCCTTTTCGAAATCGTAGCAACCGTGAGCATAAGCGTTGTCTACGAGCGAGATGAGCAAGTCTTTTTTGACAAAGTACACATTGAGGTTGCATTGTTGCTTGCCCGTGTCGCTTGCAACGGCGTAGCGCATGTCGGTTATGCGATGATTTTTGTCGGACGTAATTACAAACTTGCGCGGCGTTACGTCGTCGGTGTTGTAAGTCAAAACGGTGATGTCCGCGCCCTTTTCGATGTGGAACGCTTCCACCTCGTCGAAATCGATGTTATACGCGATATTCGTGTTCGAGATGACGACGTATTCCTCGTTGTTGTTCATAAGATAACCGCGGAGGTTGAACAATGCTTCGATTTTGCCCTTGTACACTTTGTGTTCGCTGTTGAAAGCAAAAGGCGGGAAAAGCGTAAGACCGCTGTTTTTTCTGTTCAAGTCCCAATCTCTGCCCATGCGGAGATGGTCCATAAGAGAGTTGTAGTTGTTGCGCGTGACGATGCCTATCGTGGTGATGTTGGCATGCACGAGATTTGACAGCGTGAAGTCAATAAGACGATATCTTCCGCCAAACGGCAACGACGCCGTGGTGCGATGAATCGTCAAATCGTTGAGATGACTGTCGGGATCGGATGCGAACAAAACACCCATGGTGTTGTTTTTCATATTTTCCCCTCCTTAACCTATCATTTCGTTTGCGCCGACAACGGAATTCGGAGCAAGATTGTAGTTCGGCGCAATGACGCTTATCTTCCACTCGCCGGGATTGCAATGTTCGAGAGTTTCGCCGACCATGCAGTTTTTGCCGACGGTTGCGTTCCATCCGACGATGGAATATCTGATATCCGCGCCGTCCTCGATAACCGCGCCGGGCATAATGACGGAATCCTCGATATAGACGTCTTTGCCGATTTTGACGGAATTGGAAATTATGCTGTTTTTGACGGTGCCGTTGATGACCGTGCCTTCGCTGACGAGACAGTTGATAACGTTGCCCGTCGGCGCGACGTAGTGCGGCGGCTCTGCGTTGTTGCGCGCGTAGATTTTCCACTTGTCGTCGTCAAGGTGAAGTTCCTCGCCTTTGAGAACGTCCATATTCGCTTCCCACAGCGACGAAATCGTACCGACGTCCTTCCAGTAGCCGTCAAATTGATAGGCGTACATCCTTTGACCGTCCGCAAGCATCTTGGGGATGATGTTTTTGCCGAAGTCGTTTTCGCTGTTCTTGTCGTTTTCGTCCTCGATAAGATATTTGCGAAGTTTGTCCCACGTGAATATGTATATACCCATAGACGCCTTCGTGCTTTTCGGATTCTTTGGCTTTTCCTCGAATTCTTCTATTTGTTTGCTGTTCTTTTTGAGATTGAGGATGCCAAAGCGGCTTGCTTCCTCGATAGGTACGTCGCGCACTGCGATAGTGCAGTCTGCATTGTTGCGCTTATGCTCTTTGAGCATGTCGTGATAATCCATCTTATAGATGTGGTCACCGCTCAAAATGACGACGTAATCGGGGCTGTAATTGTCGATAAAGTCTATGTTTTGGTAAATTGCATTCGCCGTGCCCTTGTACCACTCGCCCGACTTTGCGCCCATATACGGAGGCAAAACGTAGATACCGCCGCTGAGTCTGTCCAAATCCCACGGTTGACCGTTGCCGATGTATTGGTGAAGTTCGAAGGGGCGATATTGCGTAAGCACGCCGATGGTGTCGATGCCGCTGTTGATGCTGTTTGAAAGCGGAAAATCGATGATGCGATACTTCGCTCCGAACGGCACTGCCGGCTTTGCGACCGACGAGGTCAACACGCCAAGACGCGTGCCTTGTCCGCCTGCAAGAAGCATTGCGATGCATTCCTTTTTGGAAATTTTGCTCATTTATTTTTCCTCCTTATATTCCGGCTTCAAAAACATAACCGAGTTTTTGGGAATATTGACTTTGATAGAATACGGATAGCCGTGCGAGGGCTTTGCGCTTGCTCTGAACGAGGGACGACGTTCCTCTTCACCGCCGTACTTTTTGAGCGCGGAATACAAATCTGTTCTGTACGTCACGTTTTCGGGTACGCCCATGACGTATTTGAGTCTTTCGACGGGCGAGAAGTTGATTATGCAAATCACGTATTCACCGTCCGCCGCCTTGCGAATGAAAGACACCACGTTTTGAGAGTTGTCGTCAACCACAATCCACTTGAATCCGTCGTAGGTGCAATCCAGTTGCCACATCGCCTTATTTTCGAGATAGAAAGCGTTGAGATCCTTCATAAACTTTTGGAAGGTGCGATGGCGCGGATAATCCAGCAAGAACCAGTCCAGTTGTTGAGCGTAATTCCACTCTATAAACTGCGCAAACTCGTTGCCCATAAAGTTGAGCTTCTTGCCGGGATGCCCCATCATAAAGCCGTAAAACGCTTTAAGTCCCTCGAACTTTTGGTCGTAGTCGCCCGGCACTTTGTTTATCATGCTGCATTTGCCGTGCACCACTTCGTCGTGTGAGATGGGTAGAATGTAGTTTTCGCTATACGCGTAAGTGATTGCAAAGGTAAGGTTGTTGTGATTGTCCTTTCTGAAAAACGGATCGAGGGACAGATAGTGCAAACTGTCGTTCATCCACCCCATATTCCACTTGAAATTGAAGCCCAAACCGCCGTCATAGGCAGGTTTAGTAATCATGGGATAAGCGGTGCTCTCCTCCGCAATGGTGAGTGCGCCGTGATACTTCGACAAAATGGCGGTGTTCATTTGTTTCAAGAAATCTTTTGCTTCGAGATTGTAGTTGCCGCCGTATTGGTTGGGCGCCCACTCGCCGTCTTTTCTGCCGTAGTCGAGATAGAGCATGCTCGCAACGGCGTCGCAACGGATTCCGTCGATGTGATAGACGTCAAACCAGAACATCGCCGCGGAAATGAGGAAAGATTTGACTTCGTTTTTGCCGAAATCGTAAACCATCGTGCCCCATTCTTTATGTTCGCCTTTGCGCGGGTCGGCATATTCGTAAAGAGGCGTGCCGTCGAAAAGGCGCAGACCTTGCTCGTCGCGCGGAAAGTGTGCAAGCACCCAGTCCAGAATGACGCCTATGCCTGCTCTGTGGCAACGGTCGATAAACTCCATAAGGTCTTTTGGCGTGCCGTAGCGAGAAGTCGGAGCAAACATACCCGTGGTCTGATAACCCCAGCTTCCGTCGAAAGGATATTCGGTGAGCGGCATAACCTCGATGTGCGTGTATCCCATCTTTTTGACGTAAGGGATAAGCTCGTCCGCCATCGCGCTGTAATTGATATAGTTGCCGTCGGCGTACTTTTTCCACGAACCGAAATGAATCTCGTAAATATTGATAGGCGAGCCGTAAGGATTGAAATTTTCCCTCTCTCTCATCCATTTTTTGTCTTTCCAGCGATATCCGGAAATGTCATAGAGTTTGGATGCGTTTGCGGGTGCGGTTTCAAAATGCAAACCATACGGGTCGCACTTGAAGCACGTTGCGCCTTTTTCGGACGTGATTGCGTATTTGTACGCCTGAAATTGAGTTGCTCCCGCAATAAAAGTCGTCCACACGCCGTCGTCTTGTCTTTGCATGCGGTTTGCGTTTACGTCCCAATCATTGAAATCGCCCACAACCGATACGGAGGAGGCGTTGGGAGCCCACACGGCGAAATCCCAGCCGTCGACTCCGTCCTCCACGCTCGGGGCGGGCGAAAACATCTTATGCGCTTGATAATTTGTGCCTTCATGGAACAAATAGCTTGCATAACTGTCTTTTTGTTTTGCCATTACTTTCTCCAAAAGCAAATCCCTTATCGTCAAAAGGATATACTTCATTATTATTTATAGTTATTGTAACAAAAATAAATCGCGCATACAAGAGCAAATATGTAAATTTTTTGCAAAAATGCAAAATTTGTTGAAAACATTTTTTGAAAAATGTAAAAAACGGCACTTTTTTTCGTGTTTTTGTAAGATTTTTATTTGCAAAAACCCTTGATTGCAAAAACCGTACTTCCGCTTCCGGACATCAAAACTTTGTCGTATCCTTGATTTTTCAAGCAGTCGTACTCGATTTTAATTTGCTTATTCAAAGCGCAGGCAGGCGCAAAAAGATCGTTGCGCAAAAGAGAAATCGCCTCGTCCGCCGTTTGAGGAATATTTTGCAAATCGTATTTTCCGTCCTTCGTTTCGTCGAAAAGTTTGTAGCACGCGCCGCTGTCGCTGCCGCCTTTTGCGATTATCTCCAAAACGTCGATTTTGCCTTGATAATTCAATTTTTCAACCACTTCTCCGACGCCTCGAACTCTGCACGCTCCGCCCTCGACCATACACGGCACGTCGCTGCCCAATGAAAGCAAAAAATCGGTATCTAACGGGGTGTTCTCCCCTTTTTCGAGCAAGTATTCTCTCACCGCTTTTATTGTGCACGCAATTGCCGCCGACGAGCCGCCAAGTCCTGCGCCGAGGGGTATGTCCTTGTATATTTCAAGCGTGCCGCCCACGCAAAAATACTCCGCGATTTTTTGCAACTTATCGTTTGCAAAACGCAAAAATCTCGTTTCGTCAAGACCGTCGAAACCGCCTGCGATTTTTATATCGAAACCGACTTTGTCTTCGTCGGGGCAAAACTCAACCTTGTCCGCGTATTTTTCAAACGGATAAACAATCATATCAAGCGTATGCAAGCCGTCCTTTTTGCCGGTTATCGCAAGGGACAAATTAAGTTTTGCGGGCGTAGTTGCGACAAACTTCACTTCTCTTCCCCTTCGAGCAAATCGAGAGTTACGACAAACTCCGTCGTAAAGTTTTCGATAGGCTCTTTTGCAAGCTCTATGTTTCCGCCGTGCATCGTGACTATCTTTTTGCACACCGCAAGCCCCAATCCCGAACCTTGCTTATTGCGCGATTTTTCACCCACCACAAACGCTTCGAAAACGTCCGCTTTGGACTCTTCGTTTATGCCGGGGCCGTTGTCGGCAAGCGAAATCCTTGCCTTATTTCCCTCTCTCTCAACGCCGAAACGAAGCGTCGAACCTTGCGGAGTGTATTTGAAGAAATTTCCCGTAAGGTTTTCAAACACACGCAAAAGCTGCCATTTGTCCACGTTGCACACAAGCGGTTCTTCGCAAATCTGCGCGTCGAGAATATAGCCTTGCACTTCGAACTCGTCGTAGATGTTTGCAAGGAAAGTTCTTGCAAGCTCGGCGACGTCGCACGGCTTTTTGTCAAGCGCGAAATCGGGATGTTCGAGCTTGTTGTATTCGTAAAACTGATTGATGAGTTCCGCCATCTGATTGGACTTCGCGAGGATGATTTGCAAATATTTTTGCTTGTCGGCCTCGCTTACAAGTCCGTCTTTTATAGCCTTTGTAAAGCCTTGAATGATCGTGATCGGCGTCTTCAAATCATGGGACAAGCCCGCAAGCATACGCTGTTTGTCCGCTTCCAGAGCAAGACGTTGTTCCTCGCTTGCGTCGAGGATGTCCACCATCTCGTTGAAACTGTCGTAAAGATGCTCGAATTCCTTTGAACCTTTATAATTTAAATGCTCGTGCTTCTCTTGGGAAGGGAAAGTCGTCATCGCATACGAAAGCACGGCAAGCGGACGTTGAACGTGCTTGTTGATGTAGCGGATATAAAACACCATAACCGTTGCGAACAACGCAAGTATTCCGAGCGCAACGACGACGATAAACAAATAAATCACCGCGGTGTTGTTCATATCCTCGTCCATGAACACCGCATAGTAGTCCACCCCGTCCGCGCCTTTGAAGGAAAATCTGAAAAGACGCTCTTCTTCGTGTGTTGCGTTGTACGTGAGATAATCGTATTCTTTTTGAGTAAAACTTGTTTTCGTCGTGGAAATGGATGAGGAAACGATGTTGTACGTTTCTCTCTCGTCCTTGCTCAAAAGATAGTATCTTTCCTGCGTGTTTCCCTCGCTGTCGAGATAGCTTATGGTGATAAGATAATTGTACTTGTCCGACGATATCTTGAAATTGTGCACCGCCCTCGTTTCGCTTTGATTGAATCTTGCGATGCAATCAAGCTCGCTCACGCTGTACTCGTTCGGTGTCTGCAAGGTGGAATAAACGGTATTTCCGTCTGCGGTTACGATTTCGAGCCAACCGCTCTTGCCCAAAATTTTGTCGGCGGGGATTCTGGAATAGTTGCCGTTTTGAAGTTCTTTTGTGTAGTCGGGAATACCCTTTTGTCTTATGTTTATGCCGTTTTCGGAAAACGCCCAATTGACAACGGCAAAGATTGCCACAACGCCCAAAATTATGATGAGCGAAAAGGACACGAAACTACGAATAAGCAACGCAAGAAAACTCGCGTTGTCTATGCGCGGAGGCAATTTGGTTTTTTCTCGCGCTCTCGTTTTTTTGCGATTGTCAACCGAATCGACGTTTAAAGCCTCGGTTTTGGATTGATAATCGTCGCGTTTTGTCAATTTATTGTTTTTCAACCTTATATCCGAGTCCTCTTAACGTCTTTATGTAGCGCGGGTTTTTCGGGTCGTCCTCGATTTTATCTCTGAGGTTCGATATATGCACCATCATGGTGTTGTCGTCGTTTGCGTAGTAGTCGCCGTTGACCTCTTCGTATATCTGCATCTTGGTGAAAACTCTGCCGGGCGACTTCATCAGCATAAGCAGAATTTTGTATTCGGTTGCCGTGAGATTGACGGGAACGCCGTTTTTTTCAAGCGTAAGCGTGTTGGTATCGAGCGTAAGTTCGCCGATAGTGATTTTGCCGTCGTCCTCTTCCTGCACGTTGCCCAGCTTGTAGAATCTGCGAAGGTTTGCGTTGATGCGCGCGATAAGTTCGAGCGGATTGAAAGGCTTGACCATATAATCGTCCGCGCCGAGATTTAGTCCCAAAATTTTGTCGCTGTCAAGTTGAGCGGCGGACAAAATTATGATGGGAACGTTGCTCTTTTGACGAATGTATTTGGTCAGCTCATAGCCGTTCATTCTGGGCATCATGATATCGACGAGCGCAAGGTCGATTTTTTGTTTGTCGAAAATCTCCGTTGCCTCCACGCCGTCCTTTGCCCAAAACGTCGAAAAGCCTTCGTTTTCAAGATATAGTTTGAGCAGTTTGACGATATCCTCGTCGTCCTCTGCAAGCAAAATGTTGAAACTCATCGTTCACCTCTGTTCTTAATAAAAAGATTATAACATATATATTTTTATTTTCAACTTAAAATAAAATAAGGATAACGTGAACAAAACGTAAAACTTTCGTCTTGCTCATCTTTTTCACACAAAAACGCCGCCGCTTTTTGCGACGACGTTTACGTTTTGTCGGTTAATTGTTTGTTGATTTTACACTTTTTCGCGCTTTTGCTTCTTTTTCTTGATTCTGTTGAGGTCGTCGTTGATTTTAAGCACTTGCTCTTTCGTAAATTTGCCGCCCAACATCATAAGCGCACGTTTGAGAGTAAATCCCATTGCCATGTTTATCATGGATTTGTTCACGTCGCGCAAATTGACGCCCATCACGCTTATGCCTTTTCCTTTCTTCTTGTCGGATTTTTCCTCTTTTTTTCCGCTCGACATCGCTTTTTTCAGCGAAAGCAGCGTCTTAACGGCAAAAATCTTGCCTTTGAAGGGTTTGAGGATATCCCTTATCGTGTCGTTTATCGACAAATATCCGACGGGCGTGTTTATCTCGAACCAGTTGATTACGCAGTGGTCGTCTTTCATCACGTAATCCATATTCGGCGTGTCTACTTTCCTTATTTTCGCCTCGTCGCGAAGCTCGCCCGCTCTTGCTTCGAGCAGCGTTTCGCCCTCGTTTTTCACTTGAAACTCAAAGAAAGGAAACTCTCCCTTTTCTTTGCGCTCGACAAGAGTGCCGTTTGCGTACAATTCGACTATCGGTTGATTGGAGTACACCTTGACGAGAGTGGTATCTTCCGTGCGGTCAACGTATCTCTTTGAGCATATATGCAAAACAGGTTCGCTCGAAAGCCACGCCTTGTAGGCGTAGAAAGCGTCCTTTTTGTACTTTCTGTCAAAGCTCACCAACCCTTTGTGATTCATGCCGCTTTCGCCGCCTTCCGCTCTTGCGTCAGCCGCAAAGTCGAACATATTCCACACGTGCGTTGCCCAAAGATACGGACGTTTTGCAATTTGCTTGATAAGTTCCTCGTGATAATACGCCTGATATTCTTCGGTGTAATCTCCCTGTTCGGGATGCGACGCATGCCAGTTCAAAGCCTCGCATCCGTATTCGCTGAGTCCTATGGCTTTATTAGGATACTTTTTATGGAAATCGTCAAACCACTTGCCGTATTCGTGCACGTCGCCGCCGTACCAGCCGAAATAGTGATTGTAGGACACCACGTCCGAAACGTGCACGTATTCCTCGCCCGTATCGCAAGCGGTCAGCACCGCCGCCGTAGTCGGTCTTGTCTTGTCGAGCGAGCGCACAAGTTTTTGCAACTCTCTATGGTTTTCCACAAGTCCCTTGTCCGCGCTTCCCATGGATATTTCGTTGGACAATCCCCACACGACTATGCACGGATGGTTGTAGTTTTGGCAGATAAGCTCGCGCATTTGCGAGAAAGTGTTATCTTTTCCGAGCGGCATATGCCTTGAAATATACGGAATTTCCGCCCACACGATCAAACCTCTTTCGTCGCACAAATCGTAAAAATACTGCGCGTGTTGATAGTGCGCAAGTCGCACGGTGTTCGCACCGACTTCGCAAATCAAATCCACGTCCTCTTTGTGATCCTCTTTTGAAATCGCGTTGCCAATGCCCGGTCTGTCCTGATGCCTTGACACACCCCTCAAACTATATTCTTTGCCGTTGAGCAAAAATCCTCTTTGCGGATCTATCTCGAAAAAGCGGCACCCGAAGCGTGCGCTGACTTCGTCCGCGACCTCTCCGTCGCAAACGAGTTTTGCAACCATAGTATACAAATACGGATCTTTTCTTCCGTTCCAAAGACGCACGTCTTGAATATCGAGAACGGCGATGGGATTGTGCCCCGACACGCTTTTTGTTGCAATCTCTTTTCCGTCCGCCAGAATAGAAAACTCGACTTCCCCCTCGCAAAACGCTTGCACCTCGACTTTTGCGTCCTTTCCACATACGGTCGGCGTAATTTTGATACCCGGTGCGCCGAAATAGTCTAAATCGAAATGCTTGCGATTGACGCCTATAAGGCTCACGTCGCGATAAATTCCGCCGTAAAACGTGAAGTCCGCAACCTGCGGATACACGAAATCGTTTGGCGAATTGTCAACCACTATGACAAGCAAATTGTTCTCTTTAATGTCGTCGAGCTTGACTCTGAACGTCGAATAACCGCCGTGGTGCGTGCAAACGTGTTTTCCGTTGAAATACACTTTTGCGGTGGAATTTGCACCGTCGATTTGCAAATATACCTCTTCTCCACTTGGAAAATCTTGCTTTTTCAGCTCTTTCACAAAGCAACCTGCTCCGCGGAAATAGTCGTTTCCGCCGTCCTGTCCGTCTTTACCGTTCCATGTGTAAGGCAAATTTAACTCTTGCCAATCCGACGGCAAATTTGCAGGCACTTCGCTTGTGCCGAGAGAAAAACGCCATCCGTCGTTGATAATCTTCGTCGTTCTCATAAAATCCGTTCCTTTTTAGATGGATATAACCTTGAAATTATTATATACCCGATTATCCGCCGTTGCAACGGTTAATTTTGGTTTTGATTATATTAAAGTTTAAAAAAGCCTCAATCGATAATTGAGATGAAGAATAAGAAAGAGCCTCATCCGTCGGACAGGAGCGTACTTGTCGTACGTGACTGTTTGTCGGTGAGGCTCTGACGCAGTTATTCGCTCAATTATCGATTGAGGGGTTTCATTGTGGGGAACAAAAGCACGTCCCTAATAGATGCGCTGTCTGTGAGGAACATAACCATACGGTCGATACCGATGCCGAGTCCGCCCGTGGGAGGCATACCGTATTCGAGCGCGGTGCAGAAATCTTCGTCGTAGGGTTGTGCCTCTTCGTCGCCCTTTGCTTTTGCGAGCATTTGTTGCTCGAAACGAGAGCGTTGATCAAGAGGATCGTTGAGTTCGCTGAAAGCGTTGCCGCCTTCGCTTGCGCAGATGAAGAACTCGAATCTCTCTGTGAGACGAGGATCTGACGGTTTCTTCTTTGCAAGCGGACTGACCTCGACAGGATAATCGGTGATGAAAACGGGGCCCGTGAGTTTTTCTTCTACAAATGCGTCGAAGATATTGTAAAGTGCGTGTCCCCAAGAGGTGTCGGAAGGCATATCCAATCCCATCTTGTTTCCTGCCGCGATGAGTTCTTCAAGCGGTTGGTTGTCGAAATCCAGTCCCGTATATTTCCTCACCGCCTCAACCATCGTAAGACGCTCCCACGGTGTTTTTAGGGAAAGAGGCGTGCCTTGATACACGATGTCAAGCCCTCCGCACACACGTTCTGCCGCCGTGGTGTAAAGCTCTTCGGTGATATTCATCATCTCGTTGTAATCGACGTAAGCCTGATAAAGTTCGATGGTGGTAAATTCGGGATTATGCTTCGTATCCATGCCTTCGTTACGGAATTGGCGACCGATTTCGTACACCTTCTCGAATCCGCCGACGATACAGCGCTTTAAGTGCAATTCGGTTGCAATACGCATGTACATATCGATGTCGAGCGTGTTGTGGTGCGTGATGAACGGACGCGCGTTTGCGCCGCCTGCAAGCGTGTTGAGCACGGGGGTTTCAACCTCGATAAAGCCTTTTTTGTCAAGCACTTCACGGATTGTGGAGATGATTTTACTACGCTTGACAAATACCTCTTTGACCTCGGGATTTGCAATGAGATCGACGTAGCGTTGACGGAAGCGCAGTTCGGGATCGCGAAGTCCGTGGAACTTTTCGGGAAGAGGAAGCAATGATTTTGAAAGCAAAGTCGCGCTCTTGACGTGCACGGAAATCTCGCCCGTTTTTGTCTTGAAAACAAAGCCCTTTATGCCGATGATGTCGCCGACGTCCGTCTTTTTGAAGTCTTGGTACTCGTCAACGCCCATATCGTCGCGACTGAAATAACCTTGCATTCTGCCGTCGCTGTCCATGATGTGGCCGAAACTTGCCTTGCCCATAATGCGTTTGGACATAAGTCTGCCCGCGATGCTGACTTCCTTGCCCTCGAACTCGTCGTAGTTTGCAAGGATTTGTCCTGCGGTTGCAGTGCGCTCGTATGAGGTGATTTCAAAAGGATTTTCGCCCTTTTGGACAAGCTCGTCGAGTTTTGCGATTCTGACCTTGCGCACCTCGTTTACGTCGACTTCTTTCTCTTGAACGGGTGCGTCGTTGCGGATTTCTTCACTCATTTTTGTTTCTCTCTATAAAAAAGCAATACGCTTGCTCAAAAGAGCAGGCGCAAGTGTGTTGTCTGAAAGTATATTACTTGATGTTGACGACTTTGTATTCCTCGTCGCCGTGCGCTGTGGAAAATCTCACGATTTCGCCGGACTTTTTGCCCAAAAGAGCTTTGCCCAGAAGAGATTCGTTGCTGATTTTGCCTTTTGCAAAGTCCGCTTCCGTTTCGCCCACGAGTTGAACGGTCATAACTCTGTCGTCCTCGTCGTCGAGCTCGCCGAGATATTCGACGGTGATGACGTTGCCGATAGACACCTTGTGGTTGCCGCTCTTTTCAATGATGACGGCGTTTTTGATACGTTCTTCGAGTTCTTTGATTTCGGAAGCAACTTGGCTCTCTTCTTGTTTTGCCGCATCGTATTCGGCGTTTTCGGACAAGTCGCCGAGCTCTCTTGCGTGTTGCAATTTCTTTGCAACGTCCTCGCGCAAATAGACGATGAGATAGTCAAGTCTTTGTTTAAGCTCTTCAAGACCTTCCTGGGTAAGATAAACTTCTTTCATTATTTCCTCCTGGCGCACGTGCGCCAACTTATTCTTTATAGATTATTCCGCTTCGTTTTCGGTTGCGGTTTCTTCTTCGCTTTGATTTTCTTCCGCGCTTTCGCTTTCAACGTCCTCGTTTGCGTCGTCCGCGACTTCCTCTGCCGATTCGTCCTGCGTTTCATCGCATTGAGCATCGGCGCAATCCTGCGCCTCTTCCTGCGCTTCTTCGGTTTCGGCAGACGTTTCCTTGGTTACGATTTCTTCGACGTTTTCGGTTTCGTTTGCCGATCCCGATTTTGCCTCTTGCGCGTTCATTTCTTCGAGCTTCTTTTCCACTTTCGCCTGTACTGCGGCTTGGTCTGCTTTGTACTTGGGCGTGAGAGCCATAACCTTGATTTCGATGGAGCTGAACTTAAATCCGAACTCGCCGAAGAACACGTCTTCGAGCAAAGTACGCAAATAAGTTTCCGCCTCTATGACGTCCTTATCCACGACTTTGACGTTGACTTTGAGGCGAACGCCGTATTCGTCGCTCACAAGCGCGACTTTTTTGCACTTTACGCCCTCGACTTGCTTACAGGTTTGTTTGACGAGTTTCGTCACGACGTTTGCAGACACTCTTACGCTACCGCCCTTTTCCTGACGAAGCGTGATTTCTTTCACCACGTCGCTGTTGACAAATATAAGCACCAGCGATACCACCGCAAGCACGAGATAGAGTATTGCGAGCGTGACGATAAGACCTTGCACGAGTTTACTTTCGAATTCGGTTGCTTCGATTCCGCCGAATGCCGTGACGACAAGCACCATGATAAGGATGATTGCCACAACGATAGAGCAAGGCGCAAATATTTTTTCGAGATTCTTTTTCATAAATTCACCTCATTGCAAAGTCTTTTCGCTTTGCTGTTTATATAATATAAACTAAGATTGATAATTAGTCAATCGTGCACAAAAATTTTTATCGTTTATATTGTTTGATATAGCGTGCGTTTTAGTCCGCATTGTCGGATACTTTGCTTCGTATGCCGTATTCTTTGAGCAAATCCATCGTACGTTTTGTCAAAACGTCGTCGAAAGCGAACAGTTGCACGTATTTTTCAAATGCTCGAGTCAGCTCTTGCGCGCTTTTCCCGTATATGTTTTCAAACGCCTTCGGCATATCGTTTTGCTTGTAAAGCGACAAATATTTTTCAATGCCGTAAGCAAAAATCAACCACTCCGTAAACGCACCTGCGACGGGATATGTCAAAGCGCAGTCGTTTTCAAAGAAACAATCTTCATCCAACAACTTGTCGAAAGGCAGATACAATCCGTTATCGATATAACTTTTTGTCCATACGATATTCGGAATCCCCCACCAGATGCGGTCGAAATACATGGCAAGACCTTCTCGAATCGCAGGGCTGTTCGGACGGTTTATCGTGTAACTCACGACGTGAGCGTCCTCGTGGAAGCCTATACATTTTACATTGTCGTTGTACACGGCATAAATCTTGTCGGGAATATCGGCAAACCCGTTGCACGGTTCGTTGTCGCCGTACGCTCTTCTGACTTCTTCGGGAGAATCGCAAAGATAATAGCGGATTTTAAAAGACGGCGTCGTTTTGAGAGTGTTGCAAATACATTCTAAACACTTTTCCTGCATATCGGCTATTTTTTCAATATCTTTTTCGGCACAAGAATTTTCGCCGTAATTGAAAATATAGTGTTCTGTTTCAAAGATTTTCATACATCTTCCCTCACTCGATAGGCACAAGGACTTCCCTGTGCTTTACAAAAGTGCTCAGATGCGTAAAGCCGATTTCTTTGAGCATTTTGCACGCCTCGTCGAAGTTTTTGCAAATATCGCCCCTGTGTGCGTCCGAGCCGTAACTTATCTTGCGGCCGCCCAGCTCGTAATATCTTTCGATGATATCTCTTTGCGGAGCCATCTCGTGATGAAAGTTGATTTCGAGTGCTTTGTCTCTTGATATTATGCCTTTCAAAATCGCGTCAATCTCGTTTGGAAAGTCCTTGTAGCGAAGCAACTTATCGCGATACGGCGCGCCGTGTGCGATGTAGCCGATGTGCGCCACGATGTCGTATTGATAGGGTGCGTCGAGGCTTTCCAAGATGGTTTCGAGGTATCTGCGATACACCCTCTTTTTCGTCTTGAACAAAAACGCCATTTTGAAATACACGTCGTAACCGTCCACGCAATGCACCGAATTTATAACCACGTCGAAAGGATATTTTGCAATGGCTCTTTGATACGCTTCTTTTGCCGCTTGACTTGAATCATAACTTGCCTCAATGCCAAAACAGAGGTTTAAAGTGTTGTTTTTGTCATCGTCAAGTGCTTTTTTTGCTTCCGACCACGTCTTGTAGTATTTTTCCAAATCGAGATTGGGCCAACTCACCGGCGCGCGATTTTTGCCGTATTCGAAATCATAATCGAGATGCTCGGTGGTTGCAAGATAGCAAAGACCTTGCGCCTTTGCTTCTTGCACGATTTGCGAAATCGGCACTTTGCCGTCGTGTGAATTGTTGCTGTGGACGTGTGTGTCGCACTTCATTTTTTATCACTCCAAAACCGCTTTGATACGTCTTACGCCTGCGGAAGAAGATTGTTCTTTGACGATACGGAATTTGCCCAGTTCGCCCGTACGTTTTGCATGAGGGCCGCCGCAAATTTCTTTTGAAATGCCGATTGTGTACACCTTCACGACGTCGCCGTAGCGGTTGTCGAACACGCCGATTGCGCCTGCGTTTTTCGCCTCTTCCACGGACATCTCTTCGAGTTTGATTTCGCTGTCTTTTGCGATTTCGTCGTTGACAACCTTTTCGACCTCTGCAATTTCTTCCTGCGTCAGTGGACGGGGGAAGTTGAAGTCGAAACGCAATCTTTCGGACGTGATGTTGCTGCCCTTTTGTTGAATGGAATCGTCGTGAAGCACCAGTTTGAGTGCGGCGTTGAGAAGGTGCGTTGCGCTGTGAAGTCTTGTCGTAAGCTCGCCGCCGTCCGCAAGTCCGCCCTTAAACTTTTGTTCCGCACCCGCTTTGGAGAGTGCTTGGTGGTCCGCAAACGCCTTGTCGTAGCCGTCTTTGTCGAGGGTGTAGCCCTTTTCTTTTGCAAGCTCTTGCGTCATTTCGATGGGGAAACCGTAGGTGTCGTAAAGTCTGAACGCGGTCTTTCCGGGGAACACCGTCATATTTTGAGGAAGGTGCGCCACGATTTTGTCAAATTCTTTCAAGCCTTGTTCGATGGTCTTTGCAAACTTGTCTTTTTCCGCTTCGAGTTCGCTTACGATTCTGCCCTCGTTCTCTTTGATATAGGGATATGCCTCTTCATACTTTGCAACATAGAGTTTTGCAAGCGTTACGAGTGCGCTGTCGTCGATGTCGAGAGTTCTGCAATATCTCATAGCTCTGCGGATAAGGCGGCGCAAAACGTAACCTTGATCGACGTTTGAAGGAGATATGCCCTTGGGATCGCCGAGGAGGAAGGTTGCGGTACGGGTGTGGTCTGCGATTATGCGCATTGCAACCGTCATGGTTTCGTCCTCGCCGTACTTCTTGCCCGAAAGCTCTTCGAGCTTCTTTATCGCAAACGCAAAGAGGTCGGTTTCGTAAACGGATTTGTATCCGTTGAGGATGCAAAGCATTCTTTCAAGTCCCATACCCTCGTCAACGTTCTTTTGTTTGAGGGGTGAGAACGTGCCGTCGGCGTTCTTGAAGTATTGCATAAACACGTCGTTGCCGATTTCCACGTACTTTCCGCAATCGCAAGCGGGCGAACAATCGGGCGAGCATTTGGGTTTGCCCGTATCGATAAACATTTCGGTGTCGGGGCCGCAAGGACCGGTTATGCCGGCAGGTCCCCACCAGTTGTGCTTTTTGTTGCAGTAGAAGATGTGGTCTTCGGGGATGCCTTGCGCTTTCCAGTAGGACGCGCTTTCCTCGTCGCGCGGACAATCTTCGTCGCCTGCAAACACCGTTACGGCAAATTTGTCTTTGTCAAATTCCAATTGATTGAGCAAAAAGTCGTACGAGCAAGCGATTGCATACTCTTTGAAGTAGTCGCCCAGCGACCATCTGCCCAACATTTCGAAGAACGTGCAGTGAGTTGCGTCGCCAACCTCGTCAATATCGCCCGTACGCACGCACACTTGAACGTCGGTAAGACGGTTGCCTGCGGGGTGTTTTTCGCCCAAAAGATAAGGCACGAGCGGATGCATACCCGCCGTCGTGAAAAGCACGGTGGGATCGTTTTCGGGGATGAGGGACGCCGAGCCGATGACGGCGTGTCCCTTGGACTTGTAATAGTCGAGATACAGTTTGCGAAGTTCGCTTGAATTTAGTTGTTTCATATATACCTCTATGGTGAATATTTCTATTTTTCAGCCGTTTGTTTTTACGGCGATATTTTGCTTTTGCAGTTCTGCAAAAAATGTTTCGGGAAGCAGCGTTTCCTTTATCGCTCTCGTAAAGGCGAGGGTCGTCTTACCGTTTGTGGTGATTGCGCCGAGATTTTGCGTGTTGTTTTTGGACACGTTCATGTTGAGAGCATATCTTTCGACGCCCATGCATTGCGGGGACGTCACGTTGCCGAGATTGCTGAATATTATGGTTTGGCGAGAGCGCATAAACACTCTTCCCATGCGCAATATCGCAGTCTTCAAAAACAACGGAACGACTTTCAAAATCCAGTTCTTTTGCGCTTTGACCGTCGTCGAAATAAACGCGTCGAGCTTGTCCTTTGCCGAGAGAATTTTCAGTTGTCTTTGAGTTTCCTTTGCACATTCTTCGATGCTCTTACACTCGTTCGGTGCAAGGATTATTCTCACGAAAGTGACAAAGTTTCGCATGGTTTTCGAGGGATAAAGCGCACGCAAATTGACGGGTATCATCACTGCGATGGGCAACTTGTTTTTGCAAGTTTTTTCAATCGAATACGCCAAAACGCCCGCGATATACGCTGTAAACGAAACGCCGATTTCCTTTGCTTTTTTAAGCACGTCTTGCGCCTCTGCAACGCCCTCGCTCACCGCATAGCCGTCTTTTGACAGCGTGCCTTTTATGCGATGAGGCACCTTGCCCGCAAGTGCTTTGAGGTTCATTTGCCCTAGGGATATGGGCTTGTAGTTTTTTTCAAAACTATCCTCGATTTCCTCTTGATGCGGTTGACTTTGCCAGTCGATGACGCCCTCGTCCTCGACGTTTACGCCGAGCACTTCCCTATATCTTTTGACGATGCTTTTCAAAAAAGCGAGCGCGCCGTTGCCGTCGGCAAGCGCGTGGAATATTTCAAGCACGATTTTGTTTCCGAGTGCGGACACTCTGAACCAATATCCGTTGGTGTCGGCAGGATTGATCGGCTTCAAAAGCGTTTCTTCCGCAAAGACCTTGCACGGTGCGTCGTTGTATTCGAAAAAGTGCCACGCATAACCCTTTTTGAGCCGCACTCTGTACGCTTCGAATCTGGGCAAAACGTCGTTGAGCGCAATTTGCAATTTGTCCTTGTCCACCTCTTCCGTCATGATTGCGGAAATTCTGAAAAGGCTTTGCGCTTTTTTCGTGGACATTATGGGATAGAATTTTGCCGAATGGTCAAGCTCGAAACGCAATTTTTTTTGCGATTTTTTCGACGTTTTATCACGGTTTTTTGCGGTTTTTTCGCTAGTTTCGCTGCGATTTTCGGCGGTGTTTTTGCTCTCTTGCGACAATTTTTGCCACTTCCTTTTCGATAATTCTCGATATATTGCATATATTTTATTCTTTTTTAATATTATTGTCAATGAATTGTGCCATGCTTGTGTTCGGCGCAAAAGGAGCGATATGGATTTTTCAAAAAATCAATCTTCAAAAACTCAAACACAATCTCAAAAAGCCATCGAGCAAGCCGCCAAAACCGCGCAAAAATCCTCTCATAAAGTGGAGCTCGACCACCTGCACGCAATGAGCGTAACGGGAGTGGAGGACGTGCCGACTTTCACAGACAAAACCGTCGTAATTCGCCTAAAAGGCGAAACGTTGACGGTTTCGGGACAGAATCTTGCCGTAAAAAATCTTGACGTCACCGAGGGAAAACTGCAAATCGAAGGGCAAGTCAACGCTCTCAAATACTCGGCGCAGACCTCCCCTACTTCGTTTGCAAAACGCATTTTCAAATGACTCAATTGTATCTCGGGGCAAACGCAAAAGCGCAGGCAATTTGCTTTGCGCTTTGCTTTGCGGCAGGGCTTGTCGCAGGCTTTTTCGCGTTGTTGTACACAAAAAAAGCGGGCTTTTTCGAGCGCGCCCTTCTCGACCTTTTCGCTACGGGCGTCATTGGTGCGATTTTTATATGCTGCATTGAGTTTTTTATGCAGGGACTGCCCTCTTTTTACGGTGTTTTGGCATACGTTTCCGGCACGGCCGTACTGCCGCTTATCGTCAAAAAAATCAGAAAAATCAAGCGTGAAAAAGCATCTAAAACCTTAATGAAGGTGCGGAAAAGTTCTCGACAAATTAGCGAAAAAAATGACGAATAACACCGCATTTTGTCTTGTTTTGCCTCTTGTCTTTCCTTTTGGGCGAAGTGTGCTAATATAGGCACAGGAGGCAAAAAATGAGCAACGTAAAACACAAAAACTGCATCGTCAGACAGCTTGCCAAAAGCGCGAAATCCAGACTTTGCAAAAACGACTACGAGCAAGAAGTTGCGCCCACGGGAGCAACGCCCGAACAAAAAGAAATATATCTCAAACTTTGCAAACTGCAAAAAGACGGTGAAACGGTGACCAATCCCGTTGCGAGTTTTGCCGATCCCGAAAAGCTGAAAACACTGTCCCACGAAGAAAAACAACGCTACATACTCTCTCTTTGCGCCGATTACGTGAGCGTAAAAAAATATTTGGACGAAAAAGCAAGAAAAATCGGCTGACGCAAAAACCATATGTTTTTGCAATTGTTTGAAAATGTGATTTTGACAAAATACGGCTTTTATGCGTTCGTTTTGACCATATAAACACTGCTTTTGATAAAAAATCTTTGATTGTCGGTGGCAAGAGGCAAATTGTTGCGTGAAAATTGTACAAAATTTTCCGTTTCTATCATTGACTTTAACGCACGATAATAATATAATATCAAAAGAATAGTTTTTAAGGAGATGAACTATGTATACAAGATGTCCCAGCTGCAGAGCCGAAATCAGTTTCGAGCCCCCTGCGAATATGGAATCGCTTCCCGACGGCTACAAGCATCGTATCAAATGCCCCAGCTGCGGAGTGACCATCGGCGTTAAAATCAACAAAATCGACACAGCTCCCGCAACTTTAGTACAACAAGCACCGGCATATACTCAACCTCAAACCAACTTCGAGCCGGTCTATACCAACGCAAACGAAGAAGCCGTTCCGCAAAAGAAAGTCAAAGCAAAACACAGCGGCGTAGGCAGAAACGTCACCATGATGATTATGTCCTTGCTCTTTATTGCATTGAGCGTTGTCGGCTACCTCGTCAACACAAACGTAATCAAGATCGAAGGCGGTTTGTACGGAATTGGGAATTTGGACGGCATCACTTGCTGGAACACCCTCATTCAAGATTTCGCTGTGTTTAAAGCATACTTTGACGATCCCGTCACCGGCATTTTGACAATCTTGCCGATGATTGTGTTCACGCTTGCAGGCATCAACTTCATCGTCGCACTCGTGTCCGCATGCGGAAAGAAGTACGGCAGAGCTTACAACCTCATCATGAGCATCGTCTTGGCGGCATGCGCGGTGGTTATTCTCTTCCGTCCGTTCATTGCGGTGAAGGACGCATGGGAAGGAAGCATTCTCGCTTACTTCAAAGACTTAGTCGACAGCGGATACTATATGCTTATCGCATCCGCGGCACTCGGCGTGTTGCAACTCATCTTCGGTCTTTGCTTCTGCAAGTCCTTGAAGAGAAAGGAAAAGAAAGTCAGATAATCGAGATTAACACAAACGCAAAATCCATCGGCAACAGTCGATGGATTTTTTTACGCCCTTTCGGGCTTTTGTTCTTTCTCTACAAGGGGGTGAACGTCGTGTACTCTAAATTAGATGAACCCCCTCTTTCCCTTTCGGGCTTTTTGTTATTCCTCTACAAGAGTTGAACGGCGTGAACTCTAAATACAACTTCCCCTTTCCTCACGTGTTTGGACTTCGGCGTTTG
>FR895496.1 GCA_000434435.1 Firmicutes bacterium CAG:475 | reverse complement strand
GACGCTTGTGGCGTTCGACGTGGTGCATCCCGGTGACGAAATCCTCACGGTCACCTCAAACGGCTACGGCAAGCGTAGCAGCATCGACGACTACCCGATTCAAAACAGAGCGGGCAAGGGCGTAAAAGCCGGCACGTTCAACGACAAGACGGGTACACTGGTAAGCCTCAAAGTTATCCCTGCGGACACCGACGTTATGATGATCACCGACAGCGGCGTTATCATCAGAGTGCAAGCGGACGAAATCAGCAAGATAGGCAGAGCTACGCAAGGCGTGCGCATCATGAAACTCAAAGACGACAAGTTCAAGGTTATGGCAATCGCTCTCACACCTCACGAGGATGAGGAAGAAGTCGAATACGACGAGGACGGCAACGTCATAGTCGGAAGCGGCGAAGAGAGCGAAAACCAAGCTGTCGAAACCGAAAACATTGAAACGTCGGAAAACGACGAAACAAGCGAAAACTAACGTTTATAATTGCAAAAACGAGGCATAAAACCTCGTTTTTGCATATTGGGAGATTATTATGGAAGAAAGAAAATGGTTTAAAGAGATGTCCGTTTATCAGATTTGGCCACGCTCTTTTTGCGACGGAAACAACGACGGTATAGGTGATTTGAAAGGCGTGCTTTCAAAGCTCGAATACATCAAGAGTTTGGGCAGCGACGCAATTTGGTTTTCGCCTTTGTACGTTTCTCCGCAAGCGGATTACGGCTACGATATAGCGGACTACAAGAATATCAATCGCGAATACGGCACACTCGACGATTTCAAAGCGGTGCTCGAAAAAGCGCACGCGCTTGGAATGAGAGTGATTATGGACTTGGTTATCAACCACACCTCCGACCAACACGAATGGTTTAAAAAGAGTTGCGCGAGAGTCGAGCCTTACACCGATTTCTACATTTGGCGCAAGGGCAAAGGCAAGGACGGAAAGAAAGTGCCGAACAACTGGATGTCCACTTTCCCCGGCTCTGCGTGGGAGTACAACGAGCAAAGGGGAGAGTTTTATCTGCACCTATACGCAAAGGAGCAACCCGACCTCAATCACGACAATCCCAAGGTCAGAGAAGCGGTGAAGGACGTGATGAGATACTGGTTGGATATGGGCGTAGACGGTTTCAGAGAGGACGTCATTACACAAATCAGCAAGGTCGAGGGCTTGCCCAACGGCAACTGGCTCATGCCTGCCTCAAGAGGTATGGAGCATTACAACAACGGCCCGCATATCCACGAATATTTGCAAGAATATCGCAAAGTTATCGAGCAGTACGACGCGTTCCAAGTGGGCGAAGCTCCGCTTATGAACACCAAAACCGCGCTCACGTACGTCAACGAGAACAAAAAAGAGTTGGATATGATGATTTCTTTCCAGCATATGAATGCGGATTGCATAATCATCGAGTGGGTGCACACTCCTTTCAGCTTGCCCAAACTCAAAAAGACGTTCAACGATTGGCAAACGAAACTTTACCACAGAGCGTGGAACGCAAACTATCTTGAAAATCACGACCACGCGCGTATTATTTCGAGATACGGCAGCGAGGAATATCGCGTGGAGAGCGGCAAGGCTCTTTGCATGGCGTACACTTTCCTTTCGGGCACGCACTTTGTGTATCAGGGACAAGAAATCGGCATGACTGCGCTTTATTTCGACAAATATCCGAAGGGAAGCGACCCGTGGGCGCAATTCAAGGACGTGTCCACTTTCTGCGTGCGCGATTTGATGAGAAAATTCGGTTTCAGCGACAAGCACATCCTCAAAGTGGCTCACACCGCCGCGCGCGACTGCGCTCGCACTCCCGTGCAATGGAACAGCACGAAAAACGCGGGATTCTCAACTGTCGAGCCGTGGTACACCGTCAATCCCAATTATCCCGAAGTCAACGTTGAAAAGGCAATGCAAGACGAAAATTCAATCTGGTATTTCTATCAAAAGGCAATGGCACTCCGCAAAGAATACAAGGATACGGCGGTTTACGGCGAGTTTAAGTTGTATTTGCCAAAAGACAAACAACTTTTCGTTTACGACAAGATTGCGGAGGACGGCAAATCCAAACTTACCGTTGTAATCAACCTCAGCAAAAAGCCCGTCAAAGCGTCGAAAATCAAAAAGTATATTCCGCAAGGCGCAACCGAGTTGATTTCCGTTTACGACGAGCCGTTCGGAGATACGCTCAAACCCTACGCTGGCAAAGTGTTCTTTACACCGCTTGCAAAATAAACAAAAAAACAACCGAAAAAGAAGAAAGCCTCGCGACTGCGAGGTTTTCTTATGTCGTTTTTGCAATTCAATCCTCTTCGTCCTCTTCGACGCCCGGCAATAAGCGGCGGTAAGGAGCGGTGTCGTACTTCGAGGGGTGCGGAAGGGGAATGTGCGCCGCAATCATCGCTTTTTTGAGGGCGAAAGTAAAGGGCATGCCCAAAACTATACAGGTTATGATTTGCGATGCCAAAATCTCGAACATTGCAAGATAATACACCGTCGACGCATCGTTGAGCACGAAAATGAGCGGCACGAGCAAGGTGTTTGCTACAATCGGCGGAAGGGTTGCAAGAAAAGGTCTGCGACGCAAAAGGTACGTGCCGATCGCACCTATGAGTGTTGCAAGCGTGCCAAGAACCATGTCGAACACGCCGAAGGGCGAGAAAAAGAAGTTTGTGAAAAAACAACCTATTGCAAGCCCGGGGATCGCTTCGGGGAAGATGAGGGGGAGCAGCACGAGTATTTCGGATACGCGAAATTGCACGGGGCCGAACGCTATTGCGTTGAATGCTACGGACAGGGCAAAATACAAAGCGGCAATCACAGCCGCTCTTGCCAGATAAACAAGAGATTTTTTCAAAATACACCTCGGTTTTTTTTACTGATGGGTATTGCCGACACCATCGAAAGTATGGTATCATACAAAAATAGAAAACGCAATCGAAAAGCAAATATAACAATGATTAAAAATGCAAAAAACGCTTGAAAAACTTGAAAGTATTCAATCTTTTTCGAGATTGAGGTTTGCGTTGACTTGCAACGAGAGTTTTGCATATAATAGATTTCAAAAGGAGAAAAGTATGCACAGATTCGACAATTTGTCTTGCCTTGACACTGCGTTGAACACGGGTGCGTTTTTGTGCTCGGGCGACAACGTGATGGTGATAAGCTGGGGTATGATAGGCGTGATGTGGGGCAAAAAAGTTTTTGTCGCACCCGTGAGAGAAAGCAGATACACCAAGGAATTTATCGACCGCCTCGGCACTTTTACGGCGAGCGTTCCGCCTATGCGCGAGATGCTGGATGCGGTGAAGTTTTGCGGCACGAAAAGCGGACGCGAGTACGACAAATGGGCGGAGTGCGCGCTTGAAAAAGTCAAAGCAAAAAGCATTGACGGCTACGTCGTGGGCGGCTGTCAAAGATACTTCGAATGCAAGGTCGTAGGTGCTGTTCCCATGGGGGATATGGATTTGAAAGACGTTGAAAAGTGGTATCCGCAAAAGGATTTACACACGTTTTATTTTGGAGAAATAATCGAGGAATACTGATGAAAATTTGGGCAAAAGTTATGAAAGGCGACAAGATTTTGCGTGACGTCATATATGAAAGCGAGCTTTCTTTGACGCCGTCAAATTTCACTAGAATGTTGCAAGATATATCCTACAAAGTGGACGTGGCAACGCCCGTTACGCTTCCCACTCACTTCAAACATTTTGAAAAATTCAACCGCGTAAAATACCTTCCTCGCGATTTCATAGAAGAGGTCGAATTCACTTCTTTCGTGCTTGAAAGGGTTATCGAAAAGCCGAAACCAAAGCAATTTTATATTTGAGCTCCATCAAATGCAAATCAAATTCGATTGACAAAACACAATGTTTATCATATCAAAACGCACGCATAAAGCGTGCGTTTTGCAACTTATTTAAAAATATCGAGCGCAAGGAATATAAGCGGAAGTTTGACGAATACTAGCATAAAACGGAGGCTTTATGGCAGTTGGAATCGTAAGAAGAATAGACGAGCTCGGACGTATAGTTATCCCCAAAGAAATGCGAAAAACCATGCGTTTGCAAGTGGGGGACGAAATGGAAATATCCGCAAACGACGAAGGTTTGACGCTCAAAAGATATACGGGGTTTCAAAGCGTGTTGCCCTCTTTGAAGGCGTTGGCAAAAGCACTTGCGAGCGCGACGGGCAAAGACGTTTTGATTTTGAGCGCAAGCGAAGTCGTGCTTTGCGAAGGAAACAACAAAAAGAGATTTGTCGGCGCGCGCCTTACGGGCGACTTTTCCGATCTGATAAGAAAGCGCAATCGCGAGAGCGTGTCGGGAGATTTTTCCAAAGTGTTTGAAAACGTGGACGGACAAGGATATATCGTTTGCGAACCCGTGGTGTCGGGCGGCGATTTTTTCGGCTGCGTCGCGCTTGTTTCAGAGGTTGAAATAGCGGACGAGCAAAAGACCTATCTCAATTTTTGCGCCGAGATGATATCGGCAACGCTTTGCCAATGAAAGGGGCAAAGGCGCATAGCAAAAACTCAAAACGTATCGCGTCGGGCGCAGGCGTGTTGCTCATCGGCAGCGTCGTTGCAAAAATGCTCGGCGCGCTTTATCGCATACCGCTCACCAATATACTGGGGGCAGAGGGCATGGGCATGTATCAGCTCGTGTTTCCAGTGTACGCGCTTTTTATGGTGCTTGCAACGGCAGGGATCCCCACCGCGCTTTCGCGTATGGTTGCCGAAAAGCGAGCAATCGGCGAGGACACCAAAAAGTATTTGAGCGTTGCAATGCTTGCGCTTTTTGTTTTGGGGCTTGCGTTTGCCGCGGTTATGGCGGGAGCGTCGAAGTTTTTGGCGGCAAGACAGGGCAATGCCGACACATATCCCGGATTTTTGGTTATTGCCCCGGCAATCGTGTGCGTGTGCGTGATTTCGGGATTTAGAGGCTGGTTTCAAGGCGAAATGTATATGCTCCCCACTGCACTTTCAAATGTTGTGGAGCAGGTTGTAAAACTGTCGGTGGGGCTTGCGCTTTCGTACGCACTGATAAGAAAAGGCGTGATTTATGCCGTGTGCGGTGCACTGTTGGGTGTGACAATAAGCGAAATCGTAACCGTGATATATATGCTTGCAACCTATTTTGTGCGCTCGAAAAAGCAAAAAAGCGGCGAAAAAGTCAAATTGAACGTAACGAGACAAGACGTCAAAGACGTGTTACACGTTGCGCTTCCCATTGCGGCGGTTGCCATGCTTATGCCGCTGTCGAGTTTCTTTGACAGCGTGATAATCGTCAACATGCTCAAAGCGTTCGGGCTTGAAAAGAACGTTGCTACGGCGCAATACGGCATAATGTCGGGGCCTGTCAATTCGCTTATCAACATGCCAGTGGTTGCGATAATGTCGCTTGCGGTTGCAATCGTGCCGTCGGTGTCGGCGTCGAGAGTTACGAGGGATATAGACGGCGTTATGCTCAAAAGCAGTCTTTGCGTGCGTCTTGCCTATCTTTTCGGAATACCGTGCGCGTTTTTTCTTGCAGTGTTTTCAAAAAATATTATAGGAGCGATTTATCCGTCGTTATCCGCACAAGACGCGCAAGTTGCGCAAAACGTACTTCTCATATCTTCGGCAAACGTGGTGTTTTTGTCTGTGATGCAAATTTACGTTTCTTTGCTGCAAGCGCTCGACAAAACGAAATATGCCGTTTTCAGTCTTGCCGTCGCAATAATCGTCAAGATTGCGCTTGATGTTTTGCTTACGAAATATATCGGTATAAACGGCGCTGCGGTTGCGTCGCTTGCCTTGCCTACGACGGCTTATTTTTGCACGCTTATATCCTATTATAAAATATGTGGTCTTCGTCTTGAAAAAAACGTTGGTCTAAATCTCGTTTCGGGTGTTATAATGGCGTTGTGCGGAATTGCGATACAATCCTTTGTGAAAAACGACGTCGTTGCGCTCGCCGTCGGATTTACGGTATGCACGCTCGTTTACGTGTGGCTCGCGTTTTTGTTGAATCTCGTGAGCAAGGACGACATTCCGCATCTTCCGCTCAAAAAACTTCTTTGGGCGTTGCACAGAACAATCAGATTTTGGGAGTATAACAATGAAACTCGATGACGTATTGAAAGGCTCGTATCAACGTTACATAGCCGCGGATTTTTTGTCTACGGTTTTTTTCAACAAGCGCATACCGCTGGTGATAGACGGCGTTGAAAAGAGCAACGCAAACGATATAAAACAAAAACTTCTCGACGTGTACGGCGATATCGAACTCACCGTCGAAAAGGACGGCGAGGACAAATGCGTTTTAACATCGCAAATAAGCGGTGACGAGGACGTTATTATTGCGCCGAGCGTCGCGCTTGTGGATTGCAAACGTTTCGACTTTTCCGACCTCGAACAAATCATGCACCGTTTGCGCGCCGACGACGGTTGCGAATGGGACAGAGCGCAAACCCACGAGAGTATAAGAATCAACCTCATCGAAGAGGCATACGAACTTGTCGACGCAATCGACAGAAAGGATGCCGACGATATGAAAGAGGAGTGCGGCGACGTGCTTATGCAAGCGGTGTTCCATGCCGAGATTGCGCAAAAAGAGGGCGATTTCGGTTATATGGATATGATAACGGGACTTTGTAGAAAACTCATCGACCGCCATACCCACATTTTCGGAAGCAACCACGCAAACAATGCCGACGAGGCTCTCGTGTTCTGGGAAGCGGCAAAGAAAAAAGAAAAGCACTATAAATCCGCGGCCGACCAAATGGAAAGAGTACCGAAGAATTTCCCGGCACTGCTTTATGCCGAGAAGATACAAAAATACGCAAAGAAAGCGGGATTCGATTGGGACGACGTGAGCGGTGCGTATCAAAAGATTGCCGAGGAAACCGAGGAACTCAAAACCGCAGACGACGCACACAGAGTCGAAGAGGGCGGCGATTTGCTTTTTGCCGTCGTCAACGCATTGCGCTTTTACAAGGTTGAACCCGAACTTGCTTTGAGCGAAGCAAACAAGAAATTCGTGCGCAGATTCACCGCCGTCGAAAACGCCGTCAAAGCAAGCGGCAAGGACATGAAAGATTGTTCGCTCGACGAGCTTGACGCAATCTGGAATCGGGTAAAACAACAAGAAAAACAAAACGACAAGCAATAATCTATATTGCACAAAACGCACATTAAGCTGTCGTTTTAGATATATAAACTACTTGTTATGCAACTTAAAATAGGCAACGTACAACTTGACAACAACGTGTTGTTTGCGCCGATCGCGGGATTTTCCGAGGTCGGTTTTCGGCATATGTGTTCAAAGTACGGAGCCGGACTTACGTACACCGAACTTGTCAGCGCAAAGGGACTTTGCTACGGCAACAAGGGCACGGAGGAGTTGCTTGCAAGAGAAGATTTTTCAACGCCTTGCGCCGTTCAGCTTTTCGGCAGCGATCCCGAATTTATGTACAAAGCCGCAAAGGACGAAAGACTTGCAAATTTTGAAATCGTGGATATAAACATGGGCTGTCCCGTCAAAAAGGTTTTCAACAACGGCGACGGAAGCGCGCTTATGAAAAATCCCGATTTGATTTGCGAAGTGGTGCAAGCGGTGCGTGAGGGCGCAAAACGTCCCGTAACCGTAAAAATGCGCGCAGGCGTAGAAAGCGGAAAACCCAATGCCGTGGAGTGTGCGTTGGCGGCGCAAAAAGGCGGAGCGAGCGCAGTGTGCGTGCACCCGAGATACAGGGAACAGTTTTACAGCGGTGTTGCCGACCACACTATAACGAAAGCGGTTAAAGAGGCACTCGATATTCCCGTCATCGCGAACGGCGACATAGTCGATTTGCAAAGTCTTGAAAGGGTGCGCGATATTACGGGTGCAGACGGTTTTATGATTGCAAGAGGCGCACTCGGCAGACCGTGGATTTTTGCCGAGCTTCAAGGCAGGGACGCATCTCACGACACTGGGCGCGACATATACGAACACATCTCGGTTTTGCAAAAATATATGAGCGATTTTACGGTTGCAAACGTGATGAAACTTCAACTTTGCTATTATGCAAAAGGCGGCCGCGACGCAAAAGCCGTGCGTGTCGAAATCGGCAAAGTAAAGGCAATCGAGGACATTTTTGCAATCGTAGAAAAGTACTTTTTTTGAGAATTTTGTCGAAAAAAGTCGATATGGATTATTTTTATTTTGCGAGTGTTTGATAAATATATTTTTTTATTGGTGAAATAAAAAACAATTTGACGATTTTATATATATAAGTGTAACATAAATATAGTTTTTGTACGGTGGTGCCGCTCGTGGACGTTTTTAAATTCAATTTAATATTAAGACAATGCGAGCGCGACAACAAGGCATTCGAAACGCTGTTCGATTTTTATTATCCTAGAATAAAACTGCATATTCACAAAAAATTTCCCGACGCATGCGCCGACGACGTTGCGCAGGAATTCTTTTTGCAACTTATGAAATCGCACGGATTTAAATACGTGCAAAATCCGACGGCGTGGGTTTTTGCGTGCTGCGATAATATCGCAAAGCGCATGCTTATAGGCGAAAGCGCAACGCTTCCGCTGTTGGTGTCCGAAAACTATTCGGTGTCCGAGGATCTTGTCGAAACGGAGATTTTGAACGATCAGGCAAAACGCGTTTTCGACGCTTTGGGCGACGATTGCACGAAAAAGATATTCTACTTGTATTATTGGGAAGGTTACAATCTGCGAGAAATCGCGCAACTTCTCTCACTCAATGTAAGCACGATAAAACAGCGTCACGCAAGGGGCATAAAGAAAGTAAAAAACTTGCTTTGAGATGTAACCAAATCGCAAAGACCGTCACTCTTATAATGTGACTAAAAAATCACGAAGGTTGGAAAATGAAAACACAACTCAAAGTGTCAATCGTCGTTTTCGCCGCGGTATTTTTTGCGGCAACGCTCTTTGCGATGCTCTATGTAGGTGGAGTGGCAGAGGCATTTACGCAAGAAGAACTTGACGAATGCGACAGACTTTTCGTTGAGGCGGTGGGCGAAACCATCGATCAAAACGGAGAAACCGGCAGTTTTGCCGCAAACAAGAGGATGATATACGACGTCGCTCTTCACGAGCTGGGCTTTGTGTACTCGTACACGAACGCGCAAGGTGACGGTTATGCGGTCATACTCGTGCTCGAACAACCGGTTGTAAGCGAGATCGTCGAAGGCAAAGATCCTTATGCAAATCTTCAAGGGCTGCCTATATACGTCAATCAGTTTACATATGCAGGCTACCGAGACGGTGAATTCACGTTTGCGAACGGTGTGGTGATGACAAAGGAAGAAGTCGATTGTCTGAACGGCGTGCGCGGCGTCGGCGACCTCACGCAATCCGAATCGGTCGTGAACTACGTTTCAAAAACCGACAACAAGCAAACCGCGATAAAAAATCATCCGGGCTACTATCAACCCGAGTCTAGTTTGCCGTCGGGATGCACGGCGGTGGCGGCTGCGAACGTCATCGGATATTACGATAGGCTTGTCCCCGATCTGATCCCCGATTATGACGCAGCTATAACAATCGGCACAACCTACACATATAAATCGCAAAACAGCACCATCGTTTCGCTTATGACAAATCTTTACACTTTCATCGGTGTAAACGCAACGACGGGCGCAACCGTGAGCAAGTTCAAATACGGACTGCGCGGCTATTGCGCGAGTACGGGAACGAACGTGACCTTTGCGGGCGTCATGTCGGGAAGTACCCTCGACTACGGCAAGGCTGCGCAAATCTTCCTTGCGGAAAAGCCGGTTGTTCTTTTCGTGCAAGGCTTCCAGTTCGCGACGATCAATAGCGAAGGGAATGCGGACACGTATAAAACTTATACCGGCAACGGTTCGCACGCCGTGGTGGCGTTCGAACTTCGAGAAATCGTTTATACGCTGGCAAACGGCTCAACAACGACCAATCGCCTTGTAAAAATAGCCACCGGCTATAGAGATGTGGCAAAAGCATATTTGAATTTGTCCTCAACCGCAATATCCGATGCATTCGTTGTCAACATAATGTGACGATATAAGGAGAAACATGAAACGCAACGAGAAATTTGCACAACTTGCAAACGACAGTTTAAAACAATATGAAAATGACGACGTCAAGCGTGCGCTTTTGGATAAAAACCAAAAGCGCATCGACGCGCGCAAAAAAGAACGTATAGCCCAAAACAAAAAGACTTTCGGTTCAAAGTATTTCGCGCTTTCTCTGACGTCCGTCGCATGCGTTTTGCTTGTGGTGGTCTCTCTCGTTTGCGTTTATCTCAATCCCACAAACACGCCCGGATTTGCGGACGACGATTGGTATCCGCACGTGCCCGTGTCTCTTGAAGAGATGAACGACGCGATATTCGATTACAAAATCGCACCGCCTTTTTACAACAGCGCAAGTTTAATGAAAGACTTCGACAATATTACACCTCTTATGTACGTCGTGGATTTTTCCGATAGCGAAGAGGAAGATTTCGAGTATTACACGGGGATGCTTAAATTGTCGATAAACTCGTATTTGTTTGAACATCATTCATTCGAAACGAGCAAAAAAGCGGAGTTGCCGTTCGGCTCATTCAGCTACAACGAAGAAATCGAAGAGTCGCAAGACGACGGATTCATCTCTTACAACTATCACGTCACGGCGTGGGGCGTGTGGAAAAACAGAATGTTGGAGTTCGAGTTCGAGTGTATCACAATATACGAAGACCATTGCAATCCGGCATATCTAATCAACCAAGTGATGCGCGAGAAAACGTCCGAAGAAAAGGCGCGGCAGCTTGCTCCGCTCGAAAGCGTGGAAAAATGGATACCGTTCAGATCGGACAAGTCCGAAGATAAAACAACACAAACAATCAAAAAACAATCCCGCCTTTACGACGGTGGTGTTTTGTTTTTAACCAATTTATACAAAAAAGTACAAAAAACACAATATTTTTTCAAAAATATGTAACCAAATCCAAATTTTCCCTACTCTAACTCATATACGCGCAAAACGCAAGGTTTTTTAGTTCCGTACCTTTTCTCCAAAAATTTTACGGCTTACCGTGTTTGCGCGTAATTATGTGGGGAGAGCGCGTCCAAAGAGGACTTGTCCCCTTTAGACGCGCTTAAAATGTTTTTTATCGGGCGCGTTTTGCGTCCTTTTTTTATTGCTAAAAGCGAGATTTTGAGATTGATTATAATATATCTATGTGCTAAAATAGCGGTATGAACACACAAAAATTCGACGTTATCGTTATAGGCGGCGGCGCAAGCGGATTGTTTTTGGCAAGCCAACTTCCCCCGTCGATGAGAGTTGCCGTTGTCGAAAGCAACGAGCGCGTGGGCAAAAAACTGCTCGCCACGGGAAACGGCAAGTGCAACCTCACAAACCTCGACATGAACATCGTGCACTACAACAAGCCGAGTTTCGTCGAGAGTTTTCTCGACCGTTTCGACGCGCACGACACCATCGCTACGTTTGAAAAAATGGGACTTGTCACAAAGGTTATCGACAAGCGCGTTTATCCGTACAGCGAATGTGCGTCAACCGTCCTTGACGTGTTGAGAAAGGCGTTGGAGCGCAACGCAACGCAAGTGTTTACATCGCACTTCGTCAACTCCGTCGAAAGTTTCAACGACGCCTTTACGGTGAGCGGAATAGTCAAGGTCGAGGGCAAACCCAATCAATCGTTTGCTTACGACTCCGACGTCGTGGTGCTTGCCACCGGCTCGCCTGCGACGTTCGGCAAGGACAGTACGGCTCTTTACGTCGCGCTCGGACATCACGCAAGAGCGATGACGCCGTCCCTCGTGCCTATAAAGACGAACAAAGAACCTCTCAAAAACTTGCAAGGCGTTCGTGTGAAAGCGGGCGTGCGCATAGGCTATCGCTATGAAACCGGCGAGGTGCTTTTCAAAGATTTCGGCGTGAGCGGAATTGCGGCGTTCAATCTTTCAAGCGAGATCGCAAGGGGCAGGGCAAAGATCGGAGATATGCTCACGATCGATTTTATGCCGGAGTATTCAAAAGCGGAAGTCGAGGACATTCTGACAAAGCGCAACAACAACGGCACGGTTGCAGAATTGTTGCTGGGCACCTTTCACAGCAAGGTGCAAGAGCGCATAATTCGGGCTGCCGGATGCGACGCAAACGATCCTGCTCAAAGCAAAATCGGCGCAATCGCAAACGCTATCAAAAACTACAAATTCACCATTGAAGGTCTTGGCGACGCATCCCTTGCGCAAGCAATGTCGGGAGGTTTGGATCCGCGCGAATTCGACGACGACCTTATGTCGCTCAAAGTCAAAAACGCATACGCGACGGGCGAAGCTCTCGATATCGACGGCGACTCGGGCGGATACAATTTGCAATGGGCGTTTTCAAGCGCAAAAGCCGTTGCAAGCGCGATACTCAAAAACAGATTTTGACACAAACGGCATTTTATCAATGCAAAATATATAGATAAAGAGGTGTTTTATGGCATATACACAAACAAACGAAGTTACGAATACCGTTGAAATCGAAATGGCGGACGGCGGCAAAATCGTTGTCGAACTCGACGAAAAATCCGCACCTATCACGGTCAAGAATTTTCAAAAACTCGTGTCGCAACACTTTTACGACGGACTTATTTTCCACAGAGTCATATCCGGATTTATGATTCAAGGCGGCGATCCGCAAGGCACGGGTATGGGCGGCAGCAAGGAAACCATAAAAGGCGAATTCAAAATCAACGGCGTTGCAAATCCCGTTTCGCACGAAAGGGGAGTTATCTCCATGGCACGTTCTCAATTTTACAATTCCGCATCGTCGCAATTTTTCATTTGCCATGCGGACGCAAAGTTTTTGGACGGACAATATGCGGCGTTCGGCAAAGTCGTCGAAGGTATGGACGTTGTGGACCGCATCGCAGACACTCCGACAAACAGAGACGACAGACCGCTTTGCGAGCAAAAAATGAAGCAAGTGCGCTTTGTCAAAGCCAACTGATTCTAATGCAATCGAAACCGAACGTAAGCCGAGCGAAAAACCGCTCGGCTTTTCGTTTGGCAAAGAGAATTTTTGTCAAAATATAATGAAACAATGTGTCTTTTGATATTTACAAGACAAGTTTTTTCGTATAAAATGTACAAGTGTACGAATTCCGTGCAACCGAGAAAACAGGGGGCAATTATGAAGAAAGTTTTGACAGTTTTCATTGCCGTAATTTTGGTGGCGCTCACCGCGTTTTGGTGTGTTGCCTGCGACGAAAAAAACGGCGACACAAGCGAAGGGAAGCTCAATATCGTATTCCTCGGCGATTCAATCGCTGAGGCGTTGATAGGCGCGTCTCCCGTCAGCGAACGCGACAATTACGGCTACTACGCTTTGGTGGGAAGAACCAACGGTTACAACTACTACAACCACTCCATGTCGGGACACCTTACGTCCGGCAATATGGCGAACAAGGCGGGCGAAGGTCTGCTCGAAGTCATATCCAGAGAAACGGAAAAAGCAACGCTCATTCGCACGCATATCGCTGAGGCGGACGTTATCCACATTTCCGTTTTGGGCAACAACATTTTGCAATACAGCCTCGGCTCGTTGATGCTTGAAATGGCGGACAGACTTGCGAATATCGCTCCCGGCAGCCCCGAAAGCTGGTATCAATCCTGTTTCGACAGAGAAGAAGACGAGCAAACAAGAATCGCCCTCAAAGAGTACTATGCGGACGACAAATCTTTGTTCGATTATTTGCACGACGGCGGTACGCTTGACAACGTGCGTCCTTCCATTGGGTCGGGCGACGGCGAAACAATCAGCTTCGGCGACCGTTTCGACGGCAAAAATCCCTACACGATAGACCCGAAATTCAATTTTCCGCCCACATATCAAAATATCGTTGACATCGTGGCAAAATTGCGCGAACTCAATCCCGATGCAAAAATAATCTTCCAAAAAGTTTACAACCCCGTTTACGAGGGCACGACGCTTATCACCAAATGGGAATATCAGGCACTTGCCGAAAAAGGCTACGACACCATCGCAAAGGTAAGAGAGCTTGCAGGACATTTGCTTGGCTATCTCAACGGCATGCTTGACGAATACAACGAAAAAAATCCCGACAACACCGTTTATACACTCGACATATACAAAGCGTTTGACGACGTAACCAAGTCCGACGTCAAAGACGGCGTTGTGGACTTGTCCGCAAACAGCCTCGGCAGATCTCTTATCTACCAAGACTTTACGCACCCGTCCAATTTCGGACACGCCGTGATTGCGGAACAAACGCAAAAAATGCTCGAAGAAATGGGCATCGCATCCGCCGATGCGCTTGAAAAATACAAAGAAATCAAGTGCGATCAGCTCGACAGAATTTATTCGGGCGTCGAAGGTTTCGATATTCAAGCGGCAAAAGCCGCGGTCAATTCCGCAACCACGTATTACGCAACGACAAGAGCTTATTTCGATAAGACGGACGGTTATACGCCGGTCAACTATTGATGGGGAGGGAAGAAAAATGAAAAAGACAACCGCTAGAATAATCACGACAGTTATCGCCCTCGTTTTGCTTTTCTCTTGCGTATTCGCACTTTGCGCTTGCAACGAAAAGGAAGGAAATACCGCCGTTTTCAAAAGCGACACTCGCTATGCCGTGGACTACGAAAATCTCAATATGATGGATATGAACAAAACTCTTGTTCGTGTCATCGTCAACGCGGCAATCGACAAGGACAACACATATTTCGAGTTTAAGACGGACGGAACGATGCATATGCAAGTTCAAACCAAAGCCGGCTTGTTTAAAAACGTCAACGGCTTGTTGACAAACTTAGGCGTCGATATTTCCTCCGCGCTTTCGAGTTTCGACGTCAAAACAAGCGTTGACAAATACGTCGAACCCATGTTCCCCGGCTTCACGCAAAAGCTCGAATCTTACGATTTGCAAGGTGCGCTCGGACTTATAAAACACAGCCTCGGCTTCAACATCGAAGGGCTCGATTTGACGGACGCAAAGGTCAAAGAGGCAGTCAAGTACGTCGGCGACAATATGGCTCTTCCTGCCGACCTTCTCGACGCAATCCCCCAAGACACCGTCCTCAAACTCACCCTTGACACGCAATATGCCATCCGCGACTTGACCGCTTCCGACGGCACGCAATTCCGTGCAATTTACCTTGGATACAAAGTCAAAGACAATCCCCAAACCGCACCTTTCGGAATCTTCACACTCAAAGACAACGACGCTTCCGCATATTTGTCGATTGAGTTTATGAATATCCACATCGCAATCAAAACCGCCTAAAACCGCCCGATTGAGCGAATAGCTTTGTCAAAAGCACTCCGTGATAGCTGCGGAGTGCTTTTTCATCCTCTACAAGAGTGTAGGGGAAGTACTTTAAATTGCAATTTTCCCCCT
>FR895495.1 GCA_000434435.1 Firmicutes bacterium CAG:475 | reverse complement strand
CCCGAAATGTTCATTGCCTTGACGCCCATTGCCGTTCTGCCCACGGGACGTACGTCTTGCTCGTTGAAGTGGATGCTCATGCCTTGGCTGGACGCAACCAAAAGTTCGTCGTTGCCGGTGGTGATGACCGCTCCGATAAGCTCGTCGTCATCGTTGAACTTGATTGCTATCTTGCCGTTGCGCTTGATGGAATCGTATTCTTCGAGAGGAGTCTTTTTGATAAGGCCTTTCTTCGTTGCGAGCATGAGGAACTTGCCTTCTTTATCTTCGGGCATTTGCAAGAACGCTTGTATCTTTTCGCCTTGTTCGAGTTGCAAGAGGTTGACCGCCGCTCTGCCGCGCGCGTTGCGTGTCGCTTCGGGAATCTCGTAGGCTTTGAGCGTGAACACCTTGCCTCTGTTGGTAAAGAACATTATTCTCTCGTGCGTGTTGGACGTGAAGATTCTTTCGACGAAGTCCTCGTCCTTTGCCTTGTGAGCGGTGATACCCATGCCGCCTCTGTGTTGCGCTTTGTATTCGGCAACCGGCATGCGTTTGATGTATCCGCCGTGCGTCATGGAGATAACCACGTCCTCTTTTTCGATAAGGTCTTCGATGTCGATATCGCCGTAATCGTAGGTGAGTTCGCTCATTCTGGGCGTGTTGTATTGCGCCTTGATGTCGGTCATTTCCTTGATGATGATGTTCTTGACTTCCTCGTCGCTTGAAAGCACCATGTTGAAGTAGGCGATTTGCTTGTCGAGGTCTTCTAGTTCCGCGTTGATTTTTTCAACTTCGAGTCCCGTCAAGCGTTGCAAACGCATATCGAGGATTGCCGCCGCCTGCTTGTCGCTGAGCCCGTAGTTTTCGATGAGTTTTGCGATAGCGTCTTGTCTGTCGCGGGACTTCTTCAAAAGCTCGACGATAGCGTCGATGTTTTCAAGAGCGATGTGCAAACCGAGCAAAATATGTTGTCTTTCTTGCGCTTTTTCGAGGTCAAAACGAGTTCTGCGCACGATAACGTCTTTTTGGTGAGCGATATAGCACTCCAAAATCTCTTTGAGATTGAGCACGCGAGGCACACCGTCCACGAGAGCGAGCATAATCATGCTGAACGTGGTTTGCATTTGCGTTTGCTTGTAGAGTTGGTTGAGAAGCACTTGTGCGTTGACGTCCTTTTTGAGTTCGATGACGATACGCATGCCGTGTCTGTCCGTTTCTTCTCTCAAATCGCTGATGCCTTCGAGACGTTTGTCTTTGACTTGGTCTGCGATATTTTCGATAAGTTTCGCCTTGTTGACCTGATAAGGTATCTCGGTGACGACGATACGGCTCTTGCCGTTTGCCATCTCTTCGATTTCCGCCTTTGCGCGAAGCACGCATGCGCCTCTGCCGGTGCGATACGCTTGTTTGATGGAATGTCTGCCAAGCACCAACGCGCCCGTCGGGAAGTCGGGAGCGGGGATATATTCCATAAGATCGTCAACGGTTGCGTCGGGATTTTGCAAGAGCGCGACGGAAGCGTCTATAACCTCTCCGAGATTGTGAGGGGGAATGGACGTTGCCATACCGACCGCGATACCGTCCGAGCCGTTTACGAGCAAGTTGGGGAATCTTGAAGGCAGCACGACGGGTTGTTCGCGCGTGTCGTCGAAGTTGGGATAGAAATCAACCGTCTTTTTGTCGATATCGCGGATCATTTCAAGCGCGATTTTGGAAAGACGTGCTTCGGTATAACGATATGCCGCCGCCGGATCGCCGTCGATAGAACCGAAGTTGCCGTGTCCGTCGATAAGCGGGCAACGGATTGAAAAGTCTTGCGCAAGACGCACCATTGCGTCGTAAACGGAGCTGTCGCCGTGGGGATGGTATTTACCAAGCACTTCACCGACGACCATAGCGCACTTACGATAGGGCTTGTCGGGAGTCAATCCGAGCTCGCTCATTGCGTAAAGAATACGTCTGTGAACGGGCTTCAAACCGTCTCTTACGTCGGGGATTGCACGGGACACGTTGACCGCCATCGCATATGCGATAAAGGACTTTTTAAGCTCGCCGTTGATTTCCACGTCTTTGACGGTGGAGTTGGCTATATGTTGAATATATTCGTTGTTTTTGTCGTCTCTTATGTTCGCCATAACTGCCTCCTTATACGTCGAGATCGGTCACGAGTTTTGCGTTTTGCTCGATAAATTCGCGACGAAGTTCGGGTTGCTCGCCCATGAGGATGGAGAAGAGCTTGTCCGCTTCGATCGCGTCTTCCATCGTAACCTTCAAGAGCGTGCGTTTTTGAGGATCCATGGTGGTTTCCCAAAGTTGTTCGGGGTTCATCTCGCCAAGACCTTTGTAGCGTTGAAGTTCACCGCTCTTTCTGCCGAACTCGTTGTAGTATGCTTCCAAACTCTCGTCGTCGTAGAAATATTGCTCTTGTTTGCCCTTTGCAATCTTGTAAAGAGGAGGAAGAGCGATAAATACGTGGCCGTTTTCAATGAGCGGACGCATAAATCTAAACAGGAACGTAAGCATCAAAATACGAATGTGGCTGCCGTCCACATCGGCATCGGTCATGCAAATGATACGATTGTAGCGGAGCTTTGATTCGTCGTATTCGGCGTTGATTCCGCATCCGAAAGCGGTGATCATCGCCTTGATTTCTTCGTTTTCCAGCACTCTGTGGAGCGCTGCTTTTTCAACGTTGAGGATCTTGCCTCTCAAAGGAAGAATGGCTTGGAAACGCCTGTCTCTGCCTTGCTTTGCGCTGCCGCCTGCCGAATCGCCCTCGACGAGATAGATTTCGCAGTTTTTGGGATCTTTGTCGGTGCAGTCCGCAAGTTTGCCGGGGAGCGTGGTGCTTTCAAGCGCGCTCTTTCTTCTTGCGCTCTCTCTTGCCATACGTGCGGCTTCTCTCGCTCTTTGCGCCGTGATGGTTTTAAGCACAAGCTCCTTCGCTTCTCTGGGATGCTCTTCCAGATACGTGCCGAAACCTTCCGCAACACCCTTTGCCACCGCCTGGCGCATACTGCTGTTGCCGAGTTTAGTTTTTGTTTGTCCCTCGAATTGAGGCTCTGCGAGCTTGACGGAGATGACTGCCGTAAGACCTTCTCTGACGTCCTCACCGCTCAATTTCTCGCTTCCTTTGAGGATGCCCGCCTTGGAGCCGTAATCGTTGATTATCTTCGTCAAAGAGGCTTTGAAGCCGTCAAGATGCGTGCCGCCCTCTTCGGTGTTGATATTGTTTGCAAACGCCAGAATCGTGTCGGAGTAGCTGTCGTTGTATTGCATTGCCACTTCGATTTCACTGTCAACGTATTTCTCGTCAAAGTAAATAACCTCGGGGAAAATGGTTTCCTTGGTCTTGTTCATCTCTTCGACGAAAGACACGATACCGCCGTCGTAGCGGAACACCTCTCTGCGTTCGGGCTCGACGCGTTGGTCTGCAAGCTCGATTGTCAAACCTTTGTTGAGGTAAGCAAGTTCGCGAAGACGAGTTTTCATCGTGTCGTAATTAAATTCAAGCGTTTCGAAAATCTCCGCATCGGGATAAAACGTAACCGTCGTGCCGGTGTCGCTTGCCTCGCCAACGACCGCCAAAGGTCTTTCGGCAATACCGCGATTGAAGCGTATGCGATAAAGTTTGCCGTTTTGTCTGACTTCGGCAACCAACCATTCACTCAAAGCGTTGACACAGGATACGCCCACGCCGTGCAAACCGCCCGATATTTTGTAGCCGCCGCTGCCGAATTTGCCGCCGGCATGGAGCTTTGTCAAAACGACTTCAACCGCCGATTTGCCTTCCTTTTCGATAATGCCGGTGGGGATACCTCTGCCGTTGTCGGTGACGCGAATCGCGCCGTCTTTGAGGATTTCCACAACGATGTGCGTGCAGTAGCCGGCAAGCGCTTCATCGATGGAGTTGTCAACGACTTCGGTGACAAGGTGATGCAAACCTCTCACGTCCGTCGAACCGATATACATGCCGGGGCGTTTTCTGACGGGATCTAGCCCTTCCAGAACCTGAATGTCGCCGGCGTCATAACTGTGTCTGACTTCTTCTGCCATTTTTCCTCCTAAATAAAATATATTTTAGTAGTAATATATTATTATTTCAATAATAATAAGTAAAAATATTATAACAATGTATAATCAAAATATCAAGAGTTTTTGTCAAATTTCTTTTCTGAGGCGATAAAGGGCGGCGTGCACGCGTTTTGAGTGTTGTGTAATGAAAATTCCCAAACCTCTTCTCTTTGCGCGATTTTCGGGCGTTTGACAACATAGCGTCAGGGTACCGATTGAAAAACACGTTTTGGTAAAAACGCAACACTCATCAAATCGCGATATCAAAACATAATTTATAAAAACGGCGCAACCACACGTAAACAAGCGATTGAAAAACGAATTTCCCGACACGTTTTCAAAAATTCGTTATCATTCGACCGAAATTATCGCTTGCCCTAAAAATATTTTTCCTTTACTATATCAAATATGAATATAAAAGAAGCTTTGAAAACTCCGTCGAACACCGACGAACTCAAACAAATCTACAAGAACAACGGGCTTGTTTATTACACTCCGAAAGAAGAGTTGTTCAATTCGATTTCACACGCTCTCGGAGCGGTCGTAGCCCTCGTATTTATGATTTTTATGCTTTTGAAAGCGACAACGCCCGCGGCATACGCAACGGCGGTACTTTCGTGCGCGCTCATCGCGATAGAGTTCAGTGTATCGGCAACATACCACGGCGTATCGGACATGAAAAAGAAACTGACGTGGAGAACGCTTGATTTCCCCGCCGTCAACCTGAACGTGATAGCTTGCGCCACGGCAACTTGCCTTATGTACGGAAGCATATACGGTTACGTTGCCTTCGGAGTGTCGTTTGCAATCGCAGCGGTGATCTTCGTCCTTTGTCTTTACAGATTCGATATATTCAGAAAGGTGTCCGTTGCGTCCACCTTCGTCATCGGCGGATTGATGTTTGCGGCATTCTTCACGGCTTATTTCTCGCAAAAGGGAATATCGCAAGCGACGAGTTTCGTCTATCTTGCAGGATTGGCGTCTTGCTTGCTGGGTGCGGCGGTGTTCGGAGTGCACAAACGCTACGTGCATTGCTTGTTCCATGTTTTCGTGCTTGTCGGGCCGATACTGTTTCTAGTCGCAACGTACATGCAAATTATCGCGTAAACAATACTCCGTATTCGAAAATTAAATCGGGTGCGGAGTATTATTTTAAAATCGTATTGATATACTTGTTAACCGTTTTACAGTAATATTTTCTAGCGTCTTGTTTTTCAGACGTCAAATAGGGATGTGGATATGTTTATATGTGGAAATTTTGTTCGACGTGAAACGCCACTAAACAGTGGCAAAAAGCCATAAAACAAAGCACACATCAAAATCAATTATTGCAATAGCAACACAAATATAAGTTAGGTACAAAATCAAACATATTATCCGTGTGTAATCGTTTTAAGACGGATTAAACATACACCACAAAAAATCAGCGAATACGCATAAGTACTTATCGGAAAACACGCGATAATAAATACTCAAAAAGAAGCGCAGTATATCAATAACTACGCTAAAAATCCCACTGTTATAAATCTTATAGATTTTGTGTGAAACAGCAAAAAAAATATAGAAAAATCGAGAAACAAAACAGCGCGAAAAATTCAGGTGAAAGCGCGAATAATTTTCTATATAATTTCACATGGAGAAAGACGCAATTTTCCCGAAATGCCCATAAAAAGCCGAGAAAACGCCACTATTTAGTAGGGTTCTAGCGTTTTTCGTTTCACGTGAAACCGATGCCGAAAATCAAATTGTTCCACGTGAAACATAGCTATTTTAAATCGTTTTTCGCGATATATCGCACCGTTGAGAGTGTTGTTTAGGTGGTGCTTGTTATTCAAAACACAAACGATGACATGTGCTGGTTTTATACGGTACTTCCATGTCGTTTCGGCAAAGATCCTTTTTGTTTTAACGCACAACCACCACCGATTGCACCGAGTTAGGCAATCAAACCTATAGCGAACGTAGCGGCATGTTTTGATTTGAGACCATGCCCTCTTTTTATTTGAACTTTTCACTCCAACTTTACCATTTTTGCAAACTCTTATTTATTCAAAAATCACGCTATTATTCCACTGTTTAGTGGCAATTTTGCTATATTATCTAAAATGTTACACGTGAAACAATCACTGAGTTTTATTGGTCAATTCGGTTATAGCCAAACATAGTTCGTTTGTCTTTGTTGAATATTTGGCTTTGCTTGTGAAATCGTTCGATGTTTAGTTTACACTTTCTTGATTTGCGTTTCGCTCTCGTCGCTCTTTGGTCGGAGTATTGTTTTCTTTTTTTTTGTTACATTGGTTCGTCTGCTGCTCACCCTGCTTGCGTTGTTGTCCGTGGCCAACCTGAAATCTGAATTTGTTTAGATTTATAGGAAAAATTTTTGATTTTCTATAAGGTTACACGTGAAACAATCAAGGCAGTATTATAAATTAATAATTTTTGCGGATTCGTATTTTTGTTTAAAACGTCACCTTTGTAGAAATGCACACTTTAAATTTGTTTATATCAAAATCTAGGGTTTAATTTTTTACTCCAAAAGAATATACAGGATAGGGATAGGGATGGGGATAGGGATAGGGATAGTACAAAACTTTTTTATCATTGCTGTTATGCCGAATAAGATATTACTTTGCCTTTGCCTGTTGATCGATGAGATGATTAAGCATTCTCGATAGTCGGATTTGCATAAAATCCAAGTCGGATGTTTTATGTGAAACGTGGCACGCATTGTTTATAAGGCTTTATTGCGTTGATAATATAATAACTCATATTCGGTAAAACGACAAAGTCGCGTGCCAAACCGAATAATGCCAACCGCCCAAGATAACGTTAATAAACTCACCATAACAGTCCGAACAATATTTGTAAGGCGTAGCCGCCCGGTAATCTAGGTGTCGGGTATTGAAATGGCGTTCGGTGTTTATAAAAACACTCAGACATAATCATACATTGTTCGGTGTGGAAAAAAGAATAGCTTCCGATATGCGTAGCGGCACTCAAACACGGAAATCAATTACATCAAATATCATCGGCGCACCATCCTTTCAACAATCCGCGGAGGCGTCTGTTAATCAAAGCAATGCGGACATGGCGGTGCTTTTGCCTTTTTTATTCAAACTTGGTAGAAAACGCTTTTTTGAATTCCTATTTGTTTGCGATTTGTTTTCCGACGGATTGTCCGCACCGAATACGAAAATGCCGGACAGTAAGAAATACATAATCGTTTAAGAAAACCGTTGGCAATCTTAATCGATGTCTCGGCAAGTATATTAATTCGTTATAATTGAATTGTCGGTTTTTTTAAATAAAAAACGAAAGCATTATTATCCACAATACGACCGCTTATTTATCTTAATAATCAACAAAAACGTTATTATTCAACATACGGGCTTATTTAATCTGCTAGTCAAACAAAATATTATTATAAGAGCTTAAATCACATGAGCGCTTAATTCTAAAACTTCTCCGTATTAGTCAAAATCCAAATAGACTGCCATAAATCAACGTTTATACATCGGTAATAAATCCTTCTGTTTTACATCGGCAATAAACTCCTTTCATTTTCGCCTATATGAGCTAAAAACCAAACAAAATGCCATCTATAACGAAAACCACCGAGGTTGTGTAAAAATAAACGCGGTATAATGGTTTACTTGTAAACCATTATACCGCCTGGGCAATTTATATGTTTCGTTGAAACTCTTGCGCCGCTATTCGTCAATTCTTAATCGGAGGAAGGGCGGTTGCGCCGTCTTTTATCGCTTTGAGGATTTCGGGAAGGATTTTCTCGTATCCGGCAACGCCTTTTTCGACGATAGAAAGGAAGCTCACGTTTGCGCCCTCGTCCGCTTTATCGCTGACAACCTTGACGGAAAAAAGCGGAACGTTGTTTCTCTCGCAAGCAATTGCGATGCCTGCAAGTTCCATCTCGCAAATATCCGCGCCGAACTCTTTTGCAAGGCGGTGTTTGTCATCGTTTTTTGTGACGAACACGTCGCCGCTTGCGACGGTCACGAGTTTCATTTGTTTGCCGATGTTTGCAAGCGCGTTGTGAATAAGTGTTTCGTCAAGATAAAAATAGTTGCTGCTCATTCCGCTGTACTGTCCGACCACTCTGTCCGTGTCAACGCCGGTGACGTCGAATTGATAATGCACCACGCGTCTTGGCACGACAAGCTCGCAAAGTTCGAGATTTTTGTTGAGTGCGCCGACAAAGCCGAAGTTCAGCACCGCTTCTATGTCAAACAAATCCACGAGCAGTTGCACCGCAAGCGCGGCTTTGATTTCACCGACGCCGCTCGTTGCAAGATATATGGTGTCGCCGTCGTATTCGATTTGGCTTATAGCAACGCCGGATATAGTGTTTTGCGCCACGACGTTGCCGAGTTTTTTGAAGATAGGCAGAGTTTCTTCCGCCATAGCAGTTATGATTGCAATTCTCATACTTGCGCTCCCAAAATTTTATTTACAATATTTTAGCACGTTTTCGCGCCATATTCAATATTTGCAAAAAATAATAAGATTTTATTGTTGTTTTAATACGCCAATGCGATTTATATCGTTGAAAAAAACTTCGACAAATGCTATTCTATAAAAAAGGAGTTTTTATGGACAAAGCATTTCTCAACGACTGTTTATCTGAAATCGGCGTCAATCTCGCGCCAAACGCGCTCGACAAACTCGAGGGATATTTCGGCATGGTCGTTGAACAAAACAAAGCGTTCAACCTCACTGCGATAACCGAAGAAAAGGACTTTGTCGTAAAACATATCGAGGATTCCCTTGCCGGCATATCTCTTATACCCGACAATGCGAAACTTCTCGATATAGGCGCGGGCGCAGGCTTTCCGAGCATGCCTATTGCCGTTGCCAGAGAAGACGTATCCGTCACGGCTTTGGACTCGACCGCAAAGAAAATGACTTTCCTTGCCTCGTGCACAAAAACTTTGGGCGTAAGCAACCTCTCGACGGTCAGCGCAAGAGCGGAGGACAAGAGGGATTTGTTCGGCAAATTCGACGTCGTAACAGCAAGAGCGGTATCCTCGCTTCAAATACTTTTGGAACTTGCCATGCCGTTTTTGAAAGTCGGAGGCAGATTTATCGCCTACAAAACCGACGAGAGCGAACTCGATACGTCGCAAAACGCTCGAAAAATCCTCAACGCAAAACACGTCGAAACAAAATCTTTAACCCTTGCCAACGGTGAAAAGCGCGCCTTGCTTGTCTTTGAGAAAACCGCTCCGACGCCGAAACAGTATCCGCGCCAGTACGGAACGATAAAGAAAAAACCTCTTTAAATCGTATGAATTTCGACAAAAACCGCCAAAGGTTTGCGTCGATTTTTATTTTATGTGAAACTTTTTGTGAAACGCCGTTGAAAAAATAAACTTTCTATGCTATATTATTTTTATGGCGCATGTCGTATCCTTTGCAAATCAGAAGGGAGGCGTGGGCAAGACGACTTCGTGCGTAAACCTTGCATGCTCGATTGCCTCACTGGGATACAAAACTTTGCTCGTTGACTTCGATCCGCAAGCCAATGCGACAAGCGCGATGGGAGTGTTCGACAAAAATATCGAAAATTCGATATACGACGCCGTGTCGAAGCGGAACGCAAAAGGATGTATAAGAAAGGGCAAATATGCCGATTTTATTCCGTCCTCACGCAATCTTGCGGGCGCGGAACTCGAGCTTTCAAACGAAAACGAGCGCGAGATCGTTTTGAAATCAACGCTTAACAGCGTAAAAGACGATTACGACTTTGTTTTTATCGATTGCGCTCCCAGCATCAATTTGATGCTTATCAACGCTCTGTGCGCGTCTGACGAAGTCATAGTGCCCGTCCAATGCGAGTATTTTGCGCTCGAAGGACTAAATCAACTGCTCAACACCGTGCGACTTGTCAAAACGCATTTAAACGACAATCTGCGGCTTGGCGGAATACTACTGACGATGTGCAAGCGGACAAAACTTGCGCGCGACGTTGAAAATACCCTACGGCAAACGTTCAGAGGCAACGTTTTCGAGACGTCGATACCTTGCAACGTGCGTCTTGCGGAAGCTCCGGGATACGGACTTCCTATAATCGAATACGACAATAATTGCCCCGGCGCAATTGCGTATAAAAAACTTGCAAAAGAATATATATCAAAGTTTAAGGAGTGACTTATGGCAAACACAAAAGGCGGCCTCGGAACAAAAGGCTTAAATGCACTTTTCAACGACAATGAAGAAAACGTCAAAGTCGATATTGCCGACGACATTCAGGCTCAGGAAATCGACATCACGCTCATCGACCGCAACCCCAACCAGCCCAGAAAAACTTTCGACGAGGACAGTTTGAGAGAAATGTCCACGTCCATTGCGACGTACGGCGTTTTGCAACCTCTTCTTCTCGTCAAGACGGACGGCGGAAGATACCTCATCATCGCCGGCGAGCGTCGTTTCAGAGCAAGTTTGCTTGCAGGGCTCAAAAAAGTGCCTGCAATCATTCGTGAATTTACTCCGCAACAAATCCAAGAAATCTCGCTCATCGAAAACTTGCACCGCGAAGATCTCAACGCAATCGAAGCGGCAGAGGGTATGCGCGAGCTTATGGACAACCACGGTCTTACGCAAGAGGAAGTGGCAAACCGTATCGGCAAATCTCGTCCGTACGTCACCAACACTCTTCGCCTTTTGCAACTTCCCGAGGAAGTCACGGCTTTGGTGAGAGAGGGCAAACTCTCGCCGGGACACGCAAGAACCCTCATCTCCATCGACGACAAGGATTATCTCGTTACGCTCGCCAATCAAGCCTGCGACAACAAGCTTTCCGTACGCGACCTCGAAAACCGCGTCCGTCTCTACTTCACAAGAAAAGCAATTCCGTCAGGACCGCGAGATACAAAAGCTCTTCCGCTCGAACTCAAGGAATTCGTGGGCGATATGAAGCGCATATTCGCAACCAAAGTCAAACTTGTGGGCAACGACCAAAAGGGACGTATCACAATCGACTATTTCAACAAGGACGACCTCGACAGAATCTACGCGCTTATCCAAATCTTGAAGTACAACGACAAACTGTAATTTGAATCGACAAATCCGTTAAAACCAAGAGGTAGCCCCTCAAAAAATCGCATTTTGCTTTTGACAACATAAAAACACCGACGGCAAGTTTTGCCGTCGGTGTTTTTAAATCATATTCCGCTGAGGTGAATCAGTCGTCGAATTCGGTTTCAGTGTAGGTGTAGCTCTTGTTGCCGTTTTCGTCCACGTTGACGTTGACGATATATCCCTTGCCCGTCTTTCCCTTTCCGACGTGGATTTCAATGACTTCTTTGTCGCCTTTCAGCTCTTTTTCAAAGTAGACCACTTGGGTTTTGCCGTCTTTGAGGGTGGACATTTTGAGTTCGGTTTCGCCTTGTTCGCTCTCGTATGAGAACGTGCTGCTCTCAACGAGCGTTTTTCCGTCATAGAGGGAGTAGCTGAACTTTTGCTCGGTTTCGTCGTCCTCGACTTCAAGGCTTTGTTTCACGCGCAAGGTGCGGTTGTTGTCGAGCGTGACGACAAATTCCGTCTTGTTTTCGCTCTCGCCTTGTTCCGTTTCGATCTTTCTTTCGCCGTGCACAACGTAGTCTTTCTCGTCAATGACCATTACGCCGTCAATGGAGAATTCCTCCTCGACCTCGCCGTCCTCGTCGTCTGTTTCGCTATCGGTGAGCACTTGGTTGTAGTACATAACGTAGCTCAATGTGTTGCCGCTCAAATCCTTGTAGGAAACAACCATTTTCTCCTCGAAACCGTCCCTATCCGATGTTTGGGACAAGACGGTGAAATTGCCGTCGCTGAGCAAGCTCTCGACAAGAGCCATATATTGGTCGAGTTGAGCGGTGTCTATTACGACTTCCTCCGCGCCGTTTGCGGGTTCGTTGTCAACTTCGTCGTCGTCATCGTCGTCATCGGCTGCCGTTGCAACCTCGCAAGCGGGTTGTGCGCCGTTCATAGACGAGATAAGCATACCTGCCGACGCCGCGCTGAATCCGTACACGGATTCGGTGGTGTTGAGTGCGTCAAATTTGCCGTTGACGCTTCCTCCGCCTGTCGGGTCGTTGCAGGCAACAAGCCCTACTGCAAGCACGAGTGCTAGCGACAATGCCAAAATTGTGAGTGCTTTTTTCATATCTAATTCTCCTTTTAGAGTATTATTTTTTGCGCTGATGCGAATTTTTTGGTTGAGAGGTTTGCGCCTTTCACGTATATAACAATCCCTTTTGCGCGATTTGTTGGCAAATTTTCAAAATTGTCAAAATTTTTTCAAAAATCGCAAGACCTTGACGGCAGGGTTCTTTTTTAATATACTCATATAGAAAATATTTCAAAAAAATCATATTTTTACCAACAATTCGGGCTGTTTTGGTTGTTGATATATCGGATGGTGTATGGACGAGAAACTCGAGAGGAAAATCGCAAAACTTAAAAACGGAGATAGCAGTGTTTTCGACTATGTGTACGAGCACACCAATCGCCCCGTCTATTTTGCGATATTCTATATCTTAAAAGACAAGATGTATGCAGAAGACGTTTTGCAAGACACCTACGTGCGCGCCATATCCTCAATCGAGCAGTACAAAGACGGAACAAACTTTGTGGGCTGGCTTTGCTCGATCGGCAAATCGCTTGCGCTCAACCACCTCAAAAAATACAAGCGCGAAGTGTCCACCGACTTCGAGGAAGAGTCGTACAAGTACGGCTTGCGAGAAAAGGAGCTGCCCTACATATTCGACGTGGCGGCAAAAATCTTGAACGAGGACGAATATCAAATCGTAATGCTATGCCAGGTTGCAGGCTACAAGCGGCGCGAGGTGGCAAGCAAATTGAATATCCCCATCGGCACGGTGACCTGGAAAAACAACGAGGCACTGAAAAAACTCAAACAGTATCTTGAAAAGGAGGCCCGCTTATGAAAAACGTAAAGAAAATGTTGACGCAACACAAGTCGGAAATCCTGCCCGACGAAAAAGTCAAAGACAATATTAAGCGCGAGCTTGGTATGGACGAAAAGCAAGCAACTCTCAAATACGCGCACGGCGGCGAGGGGAGCGTGAGCTTACGCCGAAACGGCACTCTTATGGTCGTTTGCGCCGCAGTGCTTGCGGCAATTCTCGTTTTGGGCATCTTTGTTTCAATCATCATCAAAAAGCAGGGCGGCGGAGATTTGCCACCGTTTGGCAACAAATTTGAACAAATCACCGACGCCGATTCTTTCTACGCCTACGGCGCGGCTTCTGTCGGAACGCTGCTCTCATCGTCTTCGGACACGTCGTCAAGTGGCGGCGCAAGTGCGGCGAGCGACGAAACAAGCACTTTAACATCGCAATCAATCACAATAAACCCAGATTCCGAGCAACTTACTACAATCAATCGCTATATGACGCTCGTTGAGAGCTTGCTCAGCGACGGCAAAATCGAGAGTAAAACCATTGCCGGCGAAATGGGGTATGAGTGCGGTATGAGCGTCAATTACACCGACCTGCGCGGCGAATCTATCGAGTATAAAATGTTTTTCAACAAAGTTTTTTTGACGGGTAAAAATGACGGCAAAGAAACAAAAGAAAACTATTCGATAAACGGCGTTCTCGTGCTTGGCAACGAGCAATACCCCGTTGAAGGGCTCTACAAAAAAGAAACGGAAACGGACGAGTCGGAGAGCAAACTCTACTTCAAGGCATTTACAAGTGCGGATAACACCTCGTATATCGAAGTCGAACAAAAGATTGAAACCGAAACCGAATCGAACGGCACCGAGGTTGAACAAGAGTTTATCTATTCCGTCTACGACAACGGCAAACTGAAAGAGCGCACGCGCATAAAATACGAGGTCGAGGACGACGAGCTCGAACTCAAAATGTCAATCACCAAGGACGGCAAAACAGAAACTCTCACTTTCTCTGACGAAACCGACAACGGCGAGCGCGTCATCAACGTACGCGGCAACATCGACGGACAACCCGTCAAATTCAAGATCTATGTACGCCAAGACAGCTATCACTACGTCTTTGAAGACGGCTCCTCTTCCGACCTGGAACGCGATGACGACGATGACGACGATGACAACGAAAAAGACGATGAGAACAACGACGATGACGACGATGACGACGATTGAGAAAGCAAAACACCGACCGCGGTCGGTGTTTTTTTATAAACGGCGAATGTTTAGAACGCTCCGGATGAGTTTTCGTTCGGGTGCGGTGTCCCACACGTGTCATGCTAATTTCACACGACAACTCTGCCGTCGCAAATCCGTATGCGTTTTGCAGGGTTTGGGAGGGTGTATTCGGTGCAGGTGAGCAGGGTTTGAAAGCCTTGCGTCATTTCAAGCAATAGAGTTTGTCGGGTGTTGTCAAGCTCGCTCAACACGTCGTCTAATAACAAAACGGGCGGCTCGCCTATTTCGTTTTTGTAGATGACGACTTCGCCCAGTTTCATTGCAAGCGCGATTGTGCGCTGCTGCCCTTGGGAGGCAAATTTACGACTGTCTTTGCCGTCTATCTCGATTTTTATATCGTCGCGGTGAGGGCCTACCGTGCAAAAGCCGAGGTCTTTGTCTTTTTGACGAGAGGCGACGATTGCCTTGTACAACTCATCTTGGATATTTTGCGCGCCGTCCGTTTTCGAGCCGCTCTCGTATGATAGTTTGAGCGTTTCTTTTTCGCTGCTGAGCGCGCTATGAAATTTACCTGCCGCATCGTTGAGAGTCGCTATATATTCCATGCGCTTTTCAATTATAATCGCGCCTTCTTTGGCAAGTCCCGTATCCCATACGTCAAGCATATCGTCGATGCCGGGATTGAATTTGTATTCTTTGAGAAGATTGTTTTTTTGTTTTAGCGTCTTGTTGTAGCGTTGAAGCGCGAGGAAGTACGCTTTCTGTTGTTGAGAAAGTCCCACGTCCAAAAATCTGCGTCTTTCGTTGGGAGATTCCTTGACGAGTTTCATCTCGTCGGGGGAGAAAAACACCACTCCCAGCACACCCAAAAGCTCGCCTGCGCGATTTACGGGAATACCGTCCACCGCAACCTTTTTTTTGCCTTGCTCGTCGATTTGCAAACAAATAGTGTGCTTTCTGAAACGCTTTTCGATGTTGAGTTTAACTTGCGCCTTGCTCTGCCCCAGCAAAATCATTTCTTTGTCTTTCGTCGTGCGAGGGGAGTGAAAAACCGAGCAAAGATACACGCTTTCGAGCATATTTGTTTTTCCGCTGGCGTTTTTGCCGTAAAGAACGTTCAGCCCGTCGTCGAATTCGACGAGGGCGGAAGGGTAATTTCTGAAGTTTTTCAGTTCCAGCGAAAGAATTTTCATACACAACAAGTATAACCCGATCGCCGTTTTTTTTCAACATCTTGTGTTTAAGTTTTCTTTTTTGAATTTTGCTTGAAAATTTTGTCGATTTTGCTATAATCGTAAGCATGATTAATCTAGAAGAATTTTGGGATGACGTAAAGAACGATTTGTCTATTTCCATCCAAGCCATAAGCTACGAGGTTTGGATTGAAAAGCTCGAACCCGTATGTTTTGCAGACAACGCAATCGTGCTTGCGACAATCTCCGCCAACGCAAAAAAAACCATCGATTCGAGATACCGCGACACCATCAAAGACGTGGTGTCTTCTCACAATCCTCAAATCAAGGACGTGGTTATCATCACCCCCGACAAAAAGGCGGAGTATTTGGACAAACAGACGGTTTTCATCGAGGATCAAGGCTTTGTCACCAACTTCACTCCCGAAGAAAAGGGCAAAAAGAAATGCCCGTTTCAAGAAAAATACACCTTTGAAAATTTTGTGGAAGGCAAATCCAACTCCTACGCTTTGGCGGCTTGCAAAACCATTGCCGAAAATCCCGGCACGACTTTCAATCCGCTCTTCATTTACTCGGGCGTAGGTCTTGGCAAAACGCACCTTTTGCACGCTATCGGCAACTATCTTTTCAAGTATAAAAAGAACGTGAGCGTGCTTTACGTCAGCGCGGAAGCGCTTGTAACAGAGCTTATCAACGTCATTCGCAACAAGTCCAACGAAGAAAACAACAAATTCAGAGAAAAATACCGCTCTTGCGACGTTCTTATGGTGGACGACGTGCAATTTTTGATAGGCAAAGAAGCCACTCAAGAGGCGTTTTTCCACATCTTCAACGACCTTTATCAAGACAACAAACAAATCATCTTGACGTCCGACCGCGCGCCGAAAGATTTGACCACTCTCTCGGACAGACTTCGCACGCGTTTCGGCTGCGGTCTTACGGTGGATATTCAAGTTCCGGACACCGAAACGAGAGTTGCAATCCTCAAAAACAAAGCCGCTCAATCCAAGTTTGTGCTCAAAGACGACGTTGCCGAGTTTATTGCGGAAATCGCACCCTCAAACATTCGTGAAATGGAAGGATTGCTCAACCGAGTCATCTTCTTCAGCTCGCTCACAAACAGCTCCGTATGCACCGTAGACGTTGCCAAAGAGGCAATAGGCGGATTTATCGAAGAGAAAAAGGACACGATAGACGCAAGCGGAATCGTGGATGCTGTTTGCAAGTATTTCAAACTTTCGTCCGCGGATATAATCTCCAAAAAGAAAACCAAAAACATCGTCGAACCGAGGATGATCGCAATCTATCTCATCACCGAGTTGTTGCCGATGCCGCTTGTGCAAATAGGCGAAATGTTCGGCGGAAGAGATCACACCACAATCATTCACGCCCGCGACAAGATAAGCGAGGAAATCAAGTCTAATCCGCGCATCAAAGTCACCGTCGCAGACATAAGAAACATGATTCTCAACAGATAAACAAAAAAATAAAATACAAACCAAAACAGGCGCGCGTTTTGCGCGCTTTTGTTTTTTTATTTATTATCGAATAGTTTGGAATATCAAGTATTTTTACAAAAGTTCGTTATCCTCTCATTTATGATTAAAAGTCGTTTTATTATATAGATAATTAAAATTTGCGGATTGACTTTGCATATTTGCGGCAATAAAATAAAGGTATGAAAAAACCATACGTTTGCGTTATAGGCGGCTCGAATGTCGATATAACCTGCACTGCATTTACGAAGATTCAAACAAAAGACAGCAACCCGGGCGTCACCACATTGTCGTGCGGGGGAGTTTCTCGCAATATTGCCGAAAACCTCGCAAGACTCGGTGTGAGTGTAAAATTAATCACTGTTTTAGGCACGGATTTCAATGCGCATATGATAGAGCAAAACGCTCTTTCGGTGGGTATAGACATATCGCACAGTCTGGTTGTAGACGAGCCGTCGTCTTGCTACGTATCCGTCAACGACGTTGACAACGATATGTTCGTCGGCGTTGCTTCGATGAGTATTTTAGACAAACTCACCCCGGAGTTTTTGGCAAAAAATCTCGACATTATCAACGGCGCGGCATGCGTCGTCACAGACACAAATATTCCTAATTGTCTTGATTTTTTGATTGCAAACGTCACCGTACCTGTTTTTCTCGACACCGTTTCGGCAAAAAAGACGGCTATCGCAAACGACAAAATCAAAAATATCCGTTGTATAAAACCAAACGAGTATGAAGCGGAAATTCTGTCGGGCGTGAAGGTATCGGACGAGCAATCCGCTCTCGACGCATGCCAAAAAATCGCGCAGAGGGGGATAGACACAATCTATTTGAGTTGCGGTGAAGACGGATCTTATTGCTATCAAAACGGCAAGTTTATACACGTGCCGTTCTTCAAAACAAACGTGGTCAACACAACTGGCGCAGGCGATAGTTTTATGGCAGGCGTGGTGTATGGATTTATGAAGGGAATGAGCGTTGAAAAAAGCGCGGAATTTGCCGCCGCATGCTCATCAATCACGGTTTCGTCAATAGACACGGTGTGCAAGGATATTTCGGCGCAAAAAGTGTTTGACATAATAAACAAAAACGCATAAAATCATATTTTCCCGCAAAAACAAGTGATTTTTGCAGTGAAAAACAAGTGTAAAAAAAACAAAATTTTCATATAGGAGCAAAACAATGCAACTCAACAATTATCTAAACGTTTCCGAAGAAGTCAAAAACGCGCTTGCAAACAACAAGCCCGTAGTTGCGCTTGAATCCACGATAATTTCTCACGGTATGCCTTATCCCAAAAACGTGGAAACCGCGCTTTCGGTTGAAAAAATCGTGCGTGAAAACGGCGCGGTTCCGGCAACCATCGCAATCATCGGCGGAAAGCTCACCGTCGGTTGCTCGAAAGAAGAAATCGAACGTCTAGGAAAGGGCGGATTGAACGTACCGAAAGTTTCGAGAAGAGATATTCCTTTCGTCGTCGCAAAAGGTCAGGACGGCGCAACGACGGTTGCCGCAACCATGTATATCGCTCACCTTGCGGGCATCGACGTGTTTGCCACGGGCGGCATAGGCGGCGTGCATAGAAAAGCTGAAACCACCATGGATATATCCGCAGACCTTGACGAGCTTCAACAAACAAGCGTTATGGTTGTATGCGCAGGCGCAAAATCAATTCTCGATATCGGTTTGACGCTCGAATGTCTTGAAACGAGAGGTGTGCCGGTTGTCGGATATCAAACGGAAGATATGCCGGCATTTTACACTCAAAAGAGCGGATTTAAAGTCGATTATCGCATCGACACCCCCGAAGAAATCGCAGCAGCATACTATGCCAAAAATCAAGTCGGTCTCAACGGCGGTATGCTGGTGACAAATCCCATCCCCGACGAGTACGCAATGGACGCCGATTATATCAACCAAAACATTCAAGATGCGCTCGAAGAGTGTGAAAAACTCGGCATCCACGGCAAACAAACGACGCCTTATCTTCTTGACAAAATCCAAAAACTCACCAAAGGACAGAGCCTTGAAGCCAACATTCAACTTGTCTATAACAACGCTCGCCTTGCCTCTAAAATCGCAACTTCCTTGGCTGAATTGAAAGAAAAAAACAAATAATTATATCTTTGTTTTATCAAAGCGTTCTTATACACGGTATGTGCCTATTCAAGGTGCGAGCCGCAAGGCGGCGAGCCAAGCGAACGCCGAGCTTGACGTATAGTACAAGT
>FR895494.1 GCA_000434435.1 Firmicutes bacterium CAG:475 | reverse complement strand
CCGCATTCAACGCGGGTATCGGCCTCAAAGTGTCGGCAAACATCGACCTTGCGGCTCTTGATTTGCAAGGACTCGCCGCGGGAGGCGCAATCGACAGCTTTATCGCAAACAGCGATTTGAGCAAGATAGAACTCGCAATCGAATTTATCGAAGTCAACCCGGACGGTTACTTTGCAAAATACGACACGGCAAGAAGCACGAAAGACGGCAACGACAAGGTGCTTGGCGGTCTGTATTTGAGCGGCGGTACGCTCTATCTCGACCTCACCAAAGTCGTATCCACTGCGGAAAACTATTCCAAGATCGAAAACTTTGTTGACTTTGCAAAGAAAGTTGCAGATAAGTTCGGCAAGAAAGACGACAAAGAAAAGAACGGCGCACAAACCGCAAGCGACGATGTACAACGCTCTGCGGAACGCGACGCGGTTCTCCTTTTGGCTTACAGCGACGCTCAATTCCAAATCCAAATCACAAGAGCGTTGATCGCATTCGTGCTTGCAACGTTCATGCCCGACCTCGGCTCGCTCGAAGACGTGTTTGACGTGTTCAACATTTCGCTCGGTATCGACCTCGGCGAACCCGTCTACAAGTTGATCGACGACTTGACGGACGCAACAGAAAAAGCGAAGTTCGACAACGAGTATAAGAACGACAGATACACCTACTACGAGAACGAAAAATTCGACGGTATCGCAAACGACGTCTACTACGTCGCAAACGGCGAATACTATGAGGCAAGCACCACCGACGTTTACGAAGTTATCGCAAGTGAAGATGGTACGTCCTACGGCAACAAGCAAAGATTCGAGAACGGCAACCTCACTGAAGGCAAGACCTTTGCGGTGCTTTCTCTTGGCGAATATCACAACATCACCAACAAAGCGGAAGGCAAGTACGTGCACTCCAACGCAAACTACTATGCGAAGATTGCCACGAGCGAAACACCTATCAGCTTGCGTAGTTACAGAATGTACAGAAAGGACGCAAGCGGCAACGAAATCGTCACCGATACGTATATCAAAGGCGACACTTACATCCGCTACAACGGCAACGAATGTCCGATCGAAGAAGTGCAAACTCGCAAGTTCGGTTACGTCAAAGACGTAAACGGCAAGTACTATCGCACCGTCAACCTCTATTCTGCAATCAACGAATACTATCTCGGTCTCGACATAGCAATCGGTTGCGTCAACATGGGACTTAAACTCGGCGGCATCAATATCGGATTCGGAGCAGGCAACGAATTGTTGCCGGCATACATACGCGACGGTAAAGAACACTCTCGCCTTGTTGACAACGGCGACGGCACAAACAGAGAAATCGAATACACCGACGCACTCACCGATGACGAAAAAGCGGCGTATCAAGACGTGCCCACCAACATGTTCTACGACACCGTCATCACCGTCGGTTTCTCCGTCGAACTCGAACTCGGCATCACCGAAGGCACGCTCGATTTCGGCAGAATTTTAAGTTCTATCATAGGCGACCTCACGGGTATCGTGGTTGAAATGCCCTCTACGACGAAGGGTTATTCTTCCGCACACTTCAGACTTGACGTGTCGCTCATGGTGGATATCTACGACCTCACCAAGTCCGAACTCAAAATCGAGCTTATCAACGTCACCGAAACCGGTTACGAAAGTTTGTGGCTCGGCGCATATTACGTCAACAACACGATCTACCTCAACCTCGAAGATGCGTTCAACATCCAAAAGGTTGCAATCGGCGGACTTAATATCGCTGAAATTCTCAAAGATTACATCATCGACTTCGACACCGAAAAAGCTCTCTTCACGGCAGGATCTTCCGCACAAGCGGCGTCCACCGACGAGGCGTTTGTCGCAAGCGACGCACAAACGAGCGATATCAATCTCAGCGACAAGGAACTTGCGCTTTCAATGCTCATCAACAAAGACTTGTTCACCTTGAAGCTCGGAGACCAACTCTTCGACACGATCCTCGAATACATCCCCGAAGATTTGCTCGGATTCGATATCAAAGACTTGTTCTATCAGGAAATCAACGGCGGCGTGCAAGTCGAACTCAACACGTCCGACAGCATCAACCTCTCCGTTGACGTGGCTCTCGGACTCGACGGCGACAGATACAACAAAGATTCCGTCTATACGGCATCCGAACAAGACAAAGAAGCTCTTGTCGGCAAGCTCAAAGATACGAACGCAGCGTACTACGTGTTCAGAGCGGACGAAAACGGCTACTACGTCAAAGAAAGTAACGGTAGCTATGTGCGTGCAATCACTCCCGACATGAGCCTTGACGGCGTAACTCGCTATGCAAAATACAGAGTTATGCTCGACGAAGCCGCAAACAAACCCTATGCGATGAAAGTCGTTGACAACGGCAAAGGCGACGGCAGCGAAGTTCTCGGCACGACGAAAGAAGAAGTTATCGTTTCGGGCGACGACGCAGAATATATCTACAAGCTCGTTTCGGGCGCACTCGCAAACAAATCCTTCGTTTCGGACGGCGCAAAATACGACACGACGCTTACGCTCGGCCTTGCGATCAAGAACCTCGATATCGCATTCACCAACTCCCGTACGTACGTGCTTAGCGGCGACGAGCTTGCAGAGTACACCAATATGGACGACGTCGATAGATTTACGCTCAGCGAAACCATCGACATCACCACGCAATTCAAGGCCGGCAAAGAAAACGACATCGATTTGAGCGCAGTGCTTAAAGCGTTCCTGCCCAGCCTCACCGACGAGCAACTTCTCGTCATCAAGGCGCAAGCGGACGATGGCGGCGACGTAAATCGTTCCGTCCAACTCGTCGTTGATGCGGATATTCAGATTGCGGCACTGCTCAACTACATGCGCACGGAGCTTGTCAAGTACGCAGGCGACGATGACCAATTTGACGGCGACATGGATTTGTTTACCGTCCTCGAATTGCTCAAAAAGGTCATCGAAAACATCAAGTCTTCCGAACTTGTCAACCTCATCGCAGACATTGCAAGCTACGTCAATCTCTCTGTCAGATTGCAAACCAAGGGCGGCAACGACAGCGAATATCACGATATGCTCGGCATCTACATGGTCGGCGGCACGTTCACGCTTCTTACCGACGAGGAGAGAAACAACGTTTACAGCGAACACTACGTCGATCCGAGCGAGAGATACGATCACTATTTCGAAACCAAGAACGGCAGCTACTATCTTGCAGAGGACGGCACGTACAAATACATCAGCGCAAGCGAGTTTGCAGGCACAAGATACTCCTACGATTCAAGCTATTGCTACAAGAACGAAAAGGGTAACTACAAGCGTGAAAACGGCGGCTTGTTCGTGGATTTGAGCTACTTCAACATCCCGTCTTTGCGCATTGACGCAAACGAAATCCGCAAGCTCGTGAGCAGCATCTTCGCGGCAACTTCCCAAGAAGCGATGACGGCGGCTGACGATAACAACGGAAACGGCGAAGAAGACAAGAAAGACAAGATTTCTTTCCCGCTCGTCAAAGACGATTCTATCCTCGGCTATATCAGAACGTTTGCATACGGTTTGCAAATCACGTCAAGGTACGTCAAGGTTCTTGCGCAAGCAGACTATATCAACAGCATTCTCTCACTCGTGATGGGCGAGAACGCTATCCAATTCGACGCGGACGAATTCAAGAATCAATCCAACGTTACGCTTTACACCGACAACACGAGATACTCCTATGCACAGGCAAACGTGGTCGTGGACGAGTTCAAGAGCAGTGTAGCGGGACTTGACAAATCTTCTGCGGAATACAAGAAACTCGCAAAAGATCTCAAAAACACGCTCACCAAGTCCAAGTACTTGTTCGACATCACCGAGTACAGCGGCGTCGGCGCGCAAAACAAGGGCGTGTATTATAAGGATGCGGACGGCGCATACGTGCAAAAGTCCGAAATGTCCCAAGTCGAGCGCGAAGCATACGACAAGAAAGTCGTTGCAGGCACGGCAAGCTATTACGACATAAAGAAAGTCGAAGTTTTCGTCAAACTGCAAAACGGCGGCGCATACGTTCTCTATGCGGACGCAACTCAAACTCAAATCAACAACTGCGAAAAGGTTGAAGAACTCAAAAACGATTACTTGATCAGAGTGCCCAAACTCTACTTCAAGAACGCAAGCGGCGAATACGAAGCGGTCAATTTCACATACTGGCTTGTCACACCGCTCAAATCGCGCAACGAGTTTATCTCTATCAACCTCTATTTGTGGAATCACAAGGTTTCGCTTGCTATCAACGCACCCAAGGTCGGCGTGACCAAGTTCAATTACGTCACGGGCGAAGATGCAATGAGAAATCACGACATTTCCAACATCGCGGCAGGCGCACGCTATGTCAATACGAACGAAGACATCTACACCAGCGTTGACAAAGTGACAGACGGCATCGACAACTGGGTGTTCGATTATTACACCGCAGGCACGTTCGACACCGCAAAATACGCAGCTTCTCCGCGTTATTACGAGTATAAATCGAAATACGTCCCAATCGACGAGGACACTTTGTTCGTCAAAGACGCGGCAGGCAAGTATCAAAAGGCGGCGGCAAGCGCAGCAGAACTTCCCGACTACATCGGCGAGATGGAAAAGGGCAATGCAGAGTACTACGTGTGGACGGGCACCGCATACGTGCGCATCCAAAGAACGTTCATTTACAAGAAGTACACCTACAACACCGAAAAGAAAGTGCTTCTTGCGCACGACGACATCAAAGACGATGATCAATACTTCGTCAAGGTTCAACAAGAAAGCTCTGTCAAACAACCCGATTTCAGCGACGCTAAGTACTCCGATTATCAATACAAAGAGTACGTTGACACCGACAACCTCTACTACATCTCGCTCACGCTCAGCGGAAGACTCTTCCTCGAAGCGGGCAAGATTTATCTCCCGTACGACGTGTACGAGGAGCTTTACAAGAGCTTGCACGGCGGAGTTGCACCCACCGAAGATGTCATCAAGAGCATTGCATACAAGAAATTCCAAGGCGACTACGTCAAGTTGGCGGCTACGGATAATATATCAACCCTCAAAGCAAACGGCGGTTTGTATGTGTGGGTAAACAGCACTCTCGACGACAAATACA